>JBARVK010000549.1:0-10356 GCA_049646225.1 Nodosilinea sp. | reverse complement strand
GGTCGAGTCTCACCTGTGACCTGGAAACTCCGCGTCAGGCTGGGCACCCTAGGGGCCAAGACGTCAGTGGCTAGTGATGAGATCAAAAGGAGCGTTAAACCGATGGCGTTATCTCGAATTGGGGTGATTGCCCGCACGGTATTTTTGGAGGTCATTCGCGATCGCATTCTGTATCTGGTCGCCCTGTTTGCCCTGGTCATAGTGATCGCTCGCGTACTGCTGCCCGATATCGCCGCCGGGGCCGAAGACAAGATCTTGCTCGACCTGGGGCTAGCGGCGATTCACCTGCTTAGCGTGGTTGTAGCTGTATTTGTGGGCACCGGACTGATCAACAAAGAAATCGAGAAGCGCACGGTGCTGGTGCTGATTGCCAAACCCGTCAGCCGCGCCGAGTTTATCGTCGGCAAGCACCTGGGCCTGACGGCGGTATTGGCCGTGCTAATTGCCGCGCTAGGGCTAATTTTTGTGGTGGTGCTGGGGGCCAGTAGCGTACCTTTCTCCCTGGTTAGCATCGCGCTGGCCCTGGTTTTTATGATTCTCGAGGCGGCGCTGCTGGTGGCCGTAGCGATTGTATTTGGGGTGTTTACCAGCTCGCTGCTAGCCACCCTGCTCACCTTTGCCGTCTATCTGATGGGCCACCTCAGCCAAGATATAGTGGCCTTCGGCGAACTTAGCGAAACCCCGGCGGTGCAGCGCCTGACCAACACCCTTTACCTGGTGCTGCCCGATTTGGAGCGCCTCAACCTGCGCAACGCCGCCGCCTATGGCATTGATCTGCTGCCCTCTGCTACTGCTCTAGGAGGGCACGCCCTCTATGGTGTCCTCTATACCGGGCTGCTGCTAGCGGTGGCAGTTCTGATTTTTTCGGGCCGTCAGTTTTAGAACCTTGCTACAGAAACCTGATTTTTGTGCCAAAGGATAGGTCATGGTTAGAGCAGCAACAAAGAAGCCGGATTTCTAGCCTGCCTGCACAAACAACCTGCCAAAACCTCAGTTCGGGATAGCGCCGTCCCCTCCGTTGGAGGGGTGCCCGAAGGGCGGGGTGGGTCAAAACGGCTACAGCAAGTAATCAGCTGCATATGGTGATGTTGCGCCGCTTGCCCCGACTGACCCACCCCTGCCCCTCCCAAGAGGGGACGGCGTGCCTGCTTTTGCAGAGAATTTTCTTATCCCGAACTGAGGTTAATAGATGTAAATTGCGTCTGCCCTATCACCTAACCGGGTGCCCTCTGGCTGTAGAGGATCTGCATTACCCGCGAGCCGGGTTCGCAGACGGCATCGCTGGCCACCACCGCCACCACGCCTGTGACGCTGGCTCGGTACTCAGCCACCACATCGCCAAAGGCGTTGCGCTGGAGCGCGACGAGCTGACCGGAGGTAACGCGATCGCGCAAATTGACCAGCAGTTCTAAAAAACCGCCCGTGGTGGCGCGGATCGTTTCCAGGGCGTCCCCCATCACCGCACCCACCTCGGCGGCGGTGCGCCCCAGGGGGCCTTCAATCAGGCCGTAGTGCTTCAGCACATTCAGGCTACCCTCTACCGCTCTGGCGATCTTGTCCGCATCAAACCGTCGCGGCCCGCCAACCTCCAACGTCAGGGCCGGGATTCCCGCCTCGACCAGAGCCGTCTCGAGGGTGCCAGCCAAGCCGGGGTCATTTTGCATTTGCTCTACTGGAAACAGCTCGGCCATTTGCCGCACCGTGGGCTGGCGCAGATCGGCAAACATAAACAGCGTAAAGTCGCTGCCGGTGGTGACCGTGTGATAATCAACCACCAGATTGACGTTCTTGATCAAGAGCCGATTCCACAGCAGCCCAGCGTGACGGGTGGCGGCATTGGCCCCGGCTTCATCTCCGGGCCAGACCCGGTTCATGTCCACCTGGGAGCCGCCGCCCTGGGCCGTCAGCCAGTGCGATCGCGTATACTCCACCGCCGGGCGCGACACCCCCAGCACCGCCACCACGCTGCCCGCCATGGTGGCGGGGTCGAGCTGAGCCATCGTCCGCTGTACCACATCGATACCGCTGACCTCATCCCCATGAATGCCCGCGACCAGACCGACGCAGGGCCCAAGGCGATTCTCCTCCAGAGAGGCTCCGCCAGCGCCTACCGCCACCAGCACCGGCACGTACCAGTGCTGGCCGGTGCCCATCTGCACCCCCTGAAAAAAGAATCGATGGGTTTGTCCTTGGGCCAGGTCACCCACCCCCAGGTGACTGATCACCGGCACCCCCTGGAGACGATCGCCGGTATAGACCGTTTGGGCCAGATCGGGAAGGCCACCTGGATTAAACAGAGTCGTCATAGTGGATTAGCGGATGTTGTGAATACCAGCGGCTACGTTATGCTCCGACTCAACCACCTCAGTGGTACCGCCAGGGCAGTGGGTAGCTTATCAATTTTGCCGCTGGGGACGCCGTTAACCAGCAACAAAATAGGACTGAGCTGGCGACGCAGCGCTGGCGATCACAACTCCTCTTACATTACGCAATCGGGGTATGGGTCTTGAGATTGAAGCGATAGCCCTGGGGCAAAATATGCAGCTTGACGTTAAACAGGGCCAGCATCTCGTCGCGCAGAACTCCCTCCAAATTGCTGTAGGTGGCGCCGGTTTCATCGACCACGGTGACCGCGCCCCGACCAATCACCTGAAACTCATCGCCGTCGACAATAATGGCCGTGTCTTCATCAATGCCGAGGCCCAGCACCGCAGGCTGCAGCGCTAGGGCCGCCAGCAGACGCCCTAACCGACCGCGCTCAGCAAAGTGCTGGTCAACCACAATGCCGGGCATGAACCCCATCCCTGGCCCCATTTCAACGGCATCGACGCTGGCATTGGAGACCGAAGCACCGCCTACAATCATCTGATCGGGCATCATGGCGGCGCCAGCGCTGGTGCCCGCAATCACCGCCCCCTCCTGGTGACGTTTATGAATGAGCCGATCGAGGGGAGTGCCCTTGATAAAGTCGACAATGCGCGACTGATCGCCGCCGGTAAAGAAAATACCGGTAGCTTCCTTGACCTGTTTGAGCGTGTCTTCTCGATCAGAATCTTCCCGACGTTCGGTATAGACTATCTCAATCTCCTCGGCCCCCAGCCGCTCAAAGATGCGCACGTAGTCATCTCCTACCTCTTCCGGCAGGGTCGTGGCCGCGGTCATAATTGCAATGCGCGCGTTAACCCCTCCCGCCGCTCGGACAAATTCGCGCAGCACAAGGCAGTCCCCCTCTCGGTCCTCCGCGCCGCCGATGATGACTAATGGACCTGGTTTTTGTTCGGTTCCCATGATGTTTATGCTCACCTTAAAAGGAGTGTGTCGGAATCCAATACCGCAGCCGCCGGTGTAACGGTTGCTACAAAATCCATCATCAGACCAAAGCAGGCGTAACACCACTCTCGAAAGACACACCGTCATTAGGCTTAACCTGTCCCCCGGCGATCGCCCAATTCCCCACAGTTCCAGCGTTAGCGGCAAGAACTCGCCGCCCTCGGCAGCCCCGCTGCACTGAGCTTGTCTACGGCGTCATCTCATGCAGATATTGAGGCGGTTAAACCCTTGCCATATGCCAAGCTAAGCAGACTAGATTAAGCAACCTTTCACCTGCTAGCATGACCGAGTTCATTCGGCTGGAAAATCGACCGTGGCCCACAAGCGACTGATCATTGAAATGGGAATGGGAGTAGACCAGCATGGTCAAAACCCCACCGTGGCTGCGGCCCGAGCGGTACGCAATGCCATTGCCCATAACGCCCTACCCGGCGTGTGGGAGGTGGCGGGTCTCAGCCATCCCAACCAGATGCTGGTGGAGGTGCAGGTGGCGGTTCCTTTCCCTGACCAGGTGCGGCAGGAGGAGGTGCTGGCCGTGCTGCCCTTTGGCCAAAAGACTCTGGTGCTCAAGGAAGGGGGTATGGTGGTCGCTGGCCGCGCGATCGCAGAGTTTGACGACAAAAACGATGACATGTATGTCGCGATCGCCGCCGTCACCGTTTCGATCCCCGATCGCTCAGCCCAGTAGCTTGCGAGGACGAGGATAATTCGCCGAAACCAGCCGCTTAACATCTACACCTCAGGTAGGCCAGGCCATAACAGGTATTCAGCTCAGTTTTCAAATAAAGGCTATGGTATTTGACAGCCCTTCATTTGAAGGGTGCGGAAGATAGCGAATACCGAAAGATGCGATACACTATAATTCAAACTCATAACGACTTCATCTAAATTTCGTTTAACTGTCTTTTTACTTAAAACCGTGCTCTGTAGCCAGGGTCAGGGGCTTTAGGGTGCCCTGGTTCTGCTATGGCTTCAGTTTGTCCCCTCCTAACCCGATTGATTGTGACTATGACAGCTACTACCGTTCAAAATCCCCTCCTCATAGGTGCCGGTCTACCCCCCTTCGACAGCATTGAGATAGCCCATATCGTACCGGGCATTACGGCCCTGATCGATGACCTCGCTACGGCGCTAGAGACCCTGGAAAGCGAGGTTTTGCCCACCTGGGACGGGCTCGTTGAACCTCTCACTCGCATAGAGGAACGGTTGGCCTGGAGCTGGGGTATTGTCGGCCATTTAATGGGGGTTAAAAATAGCCCTGAGCTGCGGGCCGCTTACGAAGAGGTGCAGCCTGCCCTGGTACAGTTTGCTACCCGCCTGGGTCAGAGCAAGCCCATCTATGAAGCCTTTAAGCAGCTGCGCGCCAGCGACCAGTGGGCCACCTTTGATCCTGCCCAGCAGCGGATTGTAGAGTCATCTATTCGCGAAGCTGAGCTGTCTGGGGTGGGACTAGAAGGTGCCGAAAAAGAGCGTTTCAACGACATTCAGCAGGCCCTGGCCGAACTGACGACCAAGTTTGCCAACAACGTACTCGACGCTACTAAGGCTTTCAGCCTCACCCTTACGACTCCAGAGGAGATCGACGGCCTACCCCCCAGCCTGCTGGCCCTAGCCGCACAACTGGCCCGCGATGCTGGCGAAGCCGGGGCTACCCCAGCCGCTGGGCCCTGGTGCATCACCCTGGACTACCCCAGCTTTGGGCCGTTTATGCAGCACAGCCGCCGCCGCGACCTGCGCGAGCAGCTCTACCGCGCTTTTGTTACCCGCGCTTCTGAAGGTGACCTCGACAACAGCCCCAATATCGAGAAAATTTTGGATCTGCGCCATGAGATGGCTAACCTGCTGGGCTACGCTACCTACGCCGATTTAAGCCTGGCCCGTAAGATGGCCCCCTCCGTGGAGGCGATCGAAACACTGATGGGCGAGCTGCGGGTCGCCAGTTACGATACTGCCGTCAACGAGCTAGACGAACTCAAGGCCTTTGCCCAAGCTAAGGGGGCGACCGAAGCCGACAGCCTTACCCATTGGGATACGGCCTTTTGGGCCGAGCGCATTCGCGAAGAAACCTATGGCCTCAATGACGAAGAGCTGCGCCCCTACTTTCCACTGCCGCAGGTGCTTGACGGTCTGTTCGCGCTCGCCCATCGCATCTTTGATGTCACGATTGCCCCCGCCGACGGCGAAGCGCCGGTTTGGCACCGTGATGTGCGCTACTTCCAGGTGCTTAACGGCAGCGGTGACCCCATCGCCCACTTCTACCTCGACCCCTACAGTCGCCCAGCTGAAAAGCGCGGCGGTGCCTGGATGGATGACTGTATCAATCGGGGCAAGATCAACGGCAAGCTGAGGCTGCCGGTGGCTTACCTGGTGTGCAACCAGGCCCCCCCGGTAGACGGTAAGCCCAGTCTAATGACTTTTCGGGATGTGGAAACCCTGTTCCATGAGTTTGGCCACGGGCTGCAGCACATGCTGACCAAAGTGGATTACACCGGGGCCGCTGGCATTAGCAACGTGGAGTGGGACGCCGTGGAGCTGCCCAGCCAGTTTATGGAGAACTGGTGCTATCACCGCGATACGCTGCTCACCCTGGCTCGCCACGTCGATACCGGAGAGCTGCTGCCCGAGGACCTTTACCAAAAGATTGTTGCTGCCCGTACCTTTATGACCGGCAGCGCCATTCTGCGCCAGGTCCGCTTCGGCTGGACCGATATTGAGCTCCACCACCGCTATCGTTCGGGCAGGGGCGAGGGTGTCAGGCAGGTCAGCCAGCGCATTGCCGAGCAGTCGTCGATTCTCAAGCCCCTGCCAGAGGATGCCTTTCTGTGCGCTTTTACCCATATCTTTGCCGGCGGCTATGCGGCGGGCTACTACAGCTACTTCTGGGCTGAGGTATTGAGCGCCGATGCCTTTGCGGCCTTTGAGGAAGCTGGGTTAAACGATGAGGCGGCGATCGCAGAAATTGGCCGTCGGTTCCGCGATACGGTGCTGGCCCTCGGCGGCAGCCGCCACCCTATGGAGGTCTTCAAAGCCTTCCGAGGCCGCGAACCCAGCACCCAGGCCCTGCTGCGCCACAGAGGGCTAGTGGCCGCTTAGGCTCCACTAAAATCTGAATAGGGGCTCGCAGCCCAGGGGTTGCCAGGTTCGAAGGTTCGGGCCTGGCAACTTGTAGTAAGGCTGTAATCCGCCTAACGGAAAGAAGCGTGATCACGCTAGTTTTTACCAAGCTGAAAACTAGCGTGATTTACAATGTTACATTCCTTAATTTCTTTCTTCGCAACGAGTCTTTAGTTTTGCCCCAGCCGTAAAGCTATGCCTATCGAGGTTACCATAGCCCTTCTATTGGACGATGAGGCAATGAAGCAGTTTTCTTATGCTTTAAAAAGACGAATTAAAGGAGGCTCTCTATGCCTTTACATCGACTTAAAGATTACTATCCTAACTATCGCGAAACCCTAGCCGACGGGCAACTAGGAGATATTGATTCCTACTCTGTCTATACCGAAGGTGATGATCGAGTCGGCACCGTCAAAGATTTGCTGGTGGATGGTTCAGGTCGTTTCCGCTACGTCGTGGTCGACACGGGACCGTGGATCTTTGGGAAGAACGTTTTATTGCCCATTGGTCTAGCTAACTTTGATTACAACAACAACCGCATTCATGTAAACGGGCTATCTAAGTCTCAGGTAGAAAACTTGCCCGAGTACAACGACGATACTGTTGTTGACGAACGCTATGAAGAGCGAGTTCGGGGACATTACAAGCCGATCGCCCATGGCCGCTCTAATCGCCAGTTTTTGGGCAGCAGCTATGCTACCCCCAACGACGCCAATCGCATGAATGCCCTGGATACTGACAACCAGGCCATGCGCCCTGTGGAAAGCAACGTGGGCAGTCGCAGTACTCAGACCGGTGCCAGCGCCTACGACTATGACCGCGAACCCAGTTTCTACGGTCTAAGCGACCAAGACAATCACGGTCAGATTCGGCTGTACGAAGAGCGCTTGATTGCTCACCGCGATCGCAACAAAGTAGGCGAAGTACGAGTTGGTAAACAGGTCAAAACCGATACTGCTGAAGTTTCGGAACCGATCAGCAAAGAGCGCGTCGTGATTGAAAGACACGATGTTAAAGGTCAGCCCCGAGCCAGTGCCGACCATGCCTTTGAGAACGAAGAAGTAGCCCGCATGGATGTCTACGAGGAAGAGGTCAGTGCTGAGAAGCAGGCCTTCGTCCGAGAAGAAGTAAGCGTCCGCAAGGAAACCGAAGAAGAAACCGTGCGACTGCGGGATCAGGTGCGCCGTGAAGAGCTCAATATCGACACCGACGGTAACCCCAAGGTTAAGCGATAGCACTCCAGAAAGGCGATGACCAGTTTTGCTGGCCTAGCCTTTCTAGTGTCTAAAGTTTATGGGGCACTGCATCAGCTGTGCCCCATTCTTGTTCAGTGTTCTATTTTCTTCCTTGCCACCATGCCTGACCATCACTTAACTAACGGTTCTGTATTCGATCGCTCTGGATATTTAGTAGGTACTATCCTCAGCGTTGATTCCCTACCGAACGGAGATTTTCTCCTCATCGTGAAACTTACCGATGACAGATATCCTGGGGCCGAAGCAACCATCCAAAACAGCCAGATTAAAAGCATGGACGCTGATCGAAAAATTGTAACCGTAGATCTCGATCACCAGCAAATCACTCCCGGCAACAACACAACTATTCAGCTAGCTGAAGAACGGTTGGTCGTTAACCGCAGGCGTGTGAAGGTGGGTGAGATTAGCATTCGTCGGGTGGTAGAGACAGAAATTGTAGAGGTGCCGATTCGGCGAGAAAAGCTTGTGGTCGAGAAAATTGGTGAGGGCGATCCAATCGTAGAAGTGAAGTTAGGAGAACCTCGGCTTATCGGCAACGGATTTGCCGCCGGTTCTGGTATAGACTCCCACACCCACGATTTAACCGCTATTGGGAACCTCACCACGATTCGAGATGCCGTAACCTTTTTGCAAGCGACGACAACTCTGGATACCCACTGCGAAAAAATCAGAGTTTACATTTTTCTCAAGCAAAAGACGGGCTTGAAGGCCACTGTCCATCAGTTTGAAACCTCTGAAACAGCTGTTCAAGTGCTTTTGGGCCTAGAATCGACGCTGCTAAGCCAGTGTAGTGGTGTGCGCTTAGAGCTGTTTCTGAACGATAAGTCCATGTTGCAAACCTATCAAGGCCGGTTTGCTCAATATGCTGCTTCTAAGGCTCGCTCCGCTACCTAGTACTCTGGTGTGGTTTAGGAACTATACCTGAATATTAGGGAGCAGGGGAGCTAGGGGGCCAAGCGAGCTACGGTGGTGGGTTATTTTAGCTGTCGAGTACTGGCTTTTGGGCTACAGCAAAATGTTCTGCGTATCTGGTTGCGAAAGACTAAATACCCAAGTCTTGCAAAGCGAAACGGATCTGCTCCAGCCGCCGCCTGTTTACCCCTAAATCCGATTCTCCTAACCGGGCCGCTGATCGAACGTGGATGACTGGTTCATCCTCTGGCAAATAAAATTCGGCATCGTCTACAAACCCCAGCAAGCGGCTGGTGGACTCAACCCGGATATAGTTCTCTCGCTGCGTCACAATTTCAGTCCGTGGCACAACGCCTAAAACTTTAGTCAGCAGTTCCCGAGCGTCCTCCCGGCTACCTGTGTAGGCAATCGGCGCGATCGTGTGGTCTTGGTTGGCACCCTGGCTCACGACACAGTTAGGCGTTGTCGGACAGGGGAGCAGTTGGCCATCTTGAATGCCTAGTGCGGGAGTCTTGCCCGCAAATACCTCGGATAGACCAGGAATTGCACCCAGGGACTGAGATGCATACGCTGCGTTGGTCGCAGGATCGGCTCCTAGGGCCATTGCATACGCTGAACTGGGCGGGAAAGCCCACAGTGCGATCGCCACAAGACAGGCAAGAATTGAAGCCACAGGAGTTCTATTGAAGTACATCCTAACCATAAGCCAATGAGACGAAGAGAGGGCAAACTCGCCTTTGGAACTGAAAGCGAGTTTAGTAAGCGTTTGGGGACATAGCTCTGATCAGCTACCGCTTAAGTCAACCGGATTGTAGAGGCTCATGGCTTTTTCAACCCCGTCGGTGAGGGATTTCTCCACCGCCCGCAGGGCGGTATCGACGACCGCATTCATGGTCGATCGCTCAGCTTTGGAAAAATTGCCCAGCACGTGGGAGACCACGGCACTATCATCCGCGCGATCGCTGGCCCCGATGCCAATACGCAGGCGAGGGAAGTTTTGGGTACCCAGGTGAGCGATCGCCGATTTCATGCCGTTATGCCCCCCAGCCGAGCCCGAGAGCCGCAGCCGCAGCCGTCCCAGCGGTAAATCCATATCGTCATAGACGACTAGCACCTGCGCCGGAGACAGCTTGAGCCAGTCGATTGCGGCCCGCATAGACTGACCCGACCGATTCATGTACGTCAGCGGCTTGAGCAAGTACACCTTCTGATGGTGGGGGCCAAATCCTGTCCCATACTCCGATTGAAACCGCCGCTCCTGCTTGAGAGCAATGGTCCAGAGTTTAGACAGGCGATCGACCACTTCAAAGCCGACGTTATGGCGGGTACCTGCGTACTTATCACCCGGATTTCCCAGCCCGACGATGAGGCAGGGCACTAGGGGAGTTGCTGTGTCAACCATAGCTCAACGGCCCCGAGGATACATTACGCAGGGGTACCGGGGTCAGCCGACTCGGTCTCAGCCTCGGGTTGGCTGCCATTGACGGAGCTGATCTCAGCGGCAGTTTCTTCAGACCTCTCAGCCACCTCAGGTTTGACCTCGGCAGCAGGTTCTGGGGGCGTCAAAACCTTCTGGGAGTCAGACTCTAGGGTTGCCTTCATCGGCGCGGCGACAGCTTTCTCAATCTGCTGAGCCTCCTTTTTGAACTCCTCCTCAAACTCTTTCGAGGCGTCCTGAAACCCCTTCAGCGCCTTACCAAAGCTGCGGCCAATCTCAGGCAGCTTTTTAGGGCCAAACACTAGC
>JBARVK010000548.1:0-2823 GCA_049646225.1 Nodosilinea sp. | reverse complement strand
CTGTTCATCTGCCCTTGCCACGGAGGGCGCTATGGCCCAGACGGCACGGTAGCTGGCGGCCCTCCACCCAAACCACTGACCACCTTTGCCGCCAAGGTTGAAGGGGATCAGGTCATGGTTCAGGTTTTGGCCAATCAGCACCAGCTGGTTCTTAGGCGCGCCCGTCCACTCGGTATCGTCGAGGGAGAAGCGCTTACCGCTGAGGTGAAAAATGTGACGCTTGGGGCTTTCGTCAAACCAGAGAATGCCCTTGGCCCGAAATACCGACTCGGGCAGCTGGTTGTCTAAAAAGTGCTGAAACTTGCGAATGGCAAAGGGGCGATCGCTGGCAAACGACAGCGACGTAAAGCCATCAATCGCTAAATGGTCAGAATGACGGGGATCGTGATGGTCGTGGTCGCAATGACCATGATCGTGGTCGCAGCTGCTGTGGTCGTGGGCCTCGTGATTGTGAGTTTCGTGGTCGTGATGATCATGCCCGTGATGGTCATGATCATGGTCGTGATGATCGTGGCCCTCGGTGCTGTCACCGCCAAAATACTGGTCAGACTCAAACAGCCCCACGCTGAGAATCAGCGGCAGCGGCACCTCAGACTTGGTGGTGCGGAGGATTCTGGCTCCCTCTTTCACATCGCGAATTTTGACCTCTAGCAAATCTAGATCGGCGTCATCGACCAGGTCGGCCTTATTGAGCAGAATAATGTCGCCGTAGGCAATCTGATTGTGGGCCGCCTGACTGTTGAAGAGGTCCAGGCTGTAGTTTTCGGCATCGACCACGGTGACGATCGAGTCGAGCCGGGTCAGGTCGCGCAGCTCAGTGCCTAAAAAAGTGAGGGCAATGGGTAGCGGGTCGGCTAGACCGGTGGTTTCGACCACCAGGTAGTCAATTTTGTCCTGGCGCTCCAGCACCTTGTACACCGCCTCCATCAAGTCGTTGTTGATGGTGCAGCAGATGCAGCCGTTGCTGAGTTCGACCATGGTGTCGTCGCTGTTTTCGGTGGCGATCAGCAGGTCGTTGTCGATGCCAATTTCGCCAAACTCGTTGACCAGCACGGCGGTCTTCAGCCCTTCCTGGTTGGCCAAAATGTGGTTGAGCAGGGTGGTTTTGCCGCTGCCCAAAAAGCCAGTGATGATCGTGACGGGCAGGCCGTGTTTGGTGTCATCCATCGCCGGGGGCTGGACGGGGGGAGCAGCGGTAGACATAGGTGCTCTTTAAATGCAGGGACATTTTCCATACTAGCGATGAATTGCAGTCGTGGCGGCTAAGGTTGGGATTGTTTAAGGAAGCGCTCAAGGGATGCCAGCGATCGCCCCGGATAGAGTTGACCACCCCGCCGCCCCAACCAGTACAATTGCATTGATTTTGCGATTGACACCAGCGATGTCTCCAACCCTCAACGATCTACCCCGCTGCAGCTGGGTTCATGCCGACCCAATTGAGATCGCCTACCACGATACTGAGTGGGGCGTGCCGCTGCACGACGACCGCAAGCATTTTGAGTTCATTCTTCTCGACGGCTTTCAGGCTGGGCTGAGCTGGATTACGATTCTGCGCAAGCGCGAAAACTTTCGCACCGCCTTCGATGGCTTTGACCCCGAGGCGATCGCCCGCTACGACAAAGCCAAGCATGAGGAACTGCTGCAAGACGCTGGCATTGTGCGCAACCGACTCAAAATTGCCGCCACCACCCGCAATGCCCAGGCCTTTCTCCAGGTGCAGGAGACCTTTGGCAGCTTCGATCGCTATATCTGGTCATTTGTGGAAGGTGAAACCGTGCAAAACCGCTGGGCAACGCTAGCGGATGCGCCTGTTCGCACTCCGGCCTCCGATGCCATGAGCAAAGATCTGAAGCGGCGCGGCTTTACGTTCGTGGGGTCTACTATTTGCTATGCGTACATGCAGGCGGCAGGCATGGTCAACGACCACACTATCGACTGCTTTCGCTATGCTGAGCTGGCATAGCGACCCAGCTCAGCGGACATAGATAACCGTGGCTGCCAAGCCATAACTGCTCGGTGGTCGGCGGACGTTAGAACCGATCGCTAGCTCACCAGGCCCAGATAGATCGCCCAAGGCAGCACCACAAAGCCGATCGCAACTCCCGCTGCTACCGCTGCACTCATCCCAACCCCTGTGGACCGCATTTCCGACTTTAGCAGCCCGATATTATACCCCTGCACCAAAGCCGTTCTACTGCATTGATCGCAGGCTCAGGCTACCTATCAGCGGCTCGATTCCAAGCCAGTCTTTGGCCATCGCTTCGCAGATTCAATTTGGGACAGTATTAAAGTTATAAGCTGCACTAGGGTGACAATTCATTGATTGAAAGCAGCTTAGTACCGTCGGGAATCATCCGCTACTCTCCCTCTTGAAAAGCATTTGAGAACTCTTATATCTTTGGTCAGGCATACGCCGTTATTAGGCTATACATCTGAGCTAAGGGGCAGTGTCGTTCCCAGGTTGACCTAGATCCTCATTAGCCCAGAATTCATCCTCGGGAAAAACTTCTTGAAAGGCTCTCCTCACATCCTCTTGGTTGTTCCTATTTTCAGTTAGCTGTCTGAACAATTCTATCTTTCGCGCTTCATCCATTTGCTGTAGTGTTACTACCCCGCCGCCCGTTTGCTCGACCTGGCCCCTGATCTGCTCTACCTGATCGCTGATCTCGTCGATCTTGGGCTGAACCTGTGTATTCTGGTAGGCGATCCACAGGGTCATTGCGACTGAGATGGCGCTGAAGATGGTCGGCAATATGCTTTTTAAGCCGGGCTGTTTCTGAAACGAAGGCGGACTCTGGTTTTCCATGTTTTCGTCCCCTCACG
>JBARVK010000547.1:0-1609 GCA_049646225.1 Nodosilinea sp. | reverse complement strand
CCCGTGCGCGTCATGCTCATCGGCACCGCCACCGCCATGGAACTCATCATCGCCCACCTGCACCAGGTCGGCTTCGCCGAACCCCGCGCCTGGAGCAAACCCCAGCTCGACCCCGCCACCGGCCAGCCCATGCGCATTCTCACCAAATGGATTCGCCGTTAGCTAGTGCTCTGGTCAACCCACACAATCGCACCACCAAAGCCCGCGTCATGCTCTGAGGTATTTGGGCTGCCCCCTTAGTTTGGTAGAATCAAGAGCTTGCTAGCAAAACACCGCAGTCCGTCTTCAAGGAGAACCCCATGGCCCGCATGTATTACGACAGTGACGCCAACCTAGACTTGCTCAACGGCAAAACCGTCGCCATCATTGGCTACGGCTCCCAGGGCCATGCCCACGCCCTCAACCTCAAAGACAGCGGCGTCAACGTGATTGTGGGCCTCTATGAGGGCAGCCGCTCCACCGCCAAGGCCGAGGCCGAGGGTCTCACCGTCAAGCCCGTCGCCGACGCCGTCAAGCTAGCCGACTGGATCATGATTTTGCTGCCCGACGAAGTGCAGCGCACCATTTATAAAGAAGCGATCGCCCCCAACCTGGAAGCGGGCAACGTGCTGCTGTTTGCCCACGGCTTTAACATCAACTTTGGTCAAATCGTGCCCCCCGACAATGTAGATGTGGTGATGGTAGCCCCCAAAGGCCCCGGCCACCTGGTGCGCCGCACCTACGAAGAGGGCCAAGGGGTGCCCTGCCTGTTTGCCGTGTATCAAGATGCCACGGGTCAGGCCCGCGATCGCGCTATGGCTTACGCCAAGGGCATTGGCGGCACCCGCGCTGGCATTCTCGAAACCACCTTCCGTGAAGAAACCGAAACCGACCTGTTTGGTGAGCAGGTGGTACTCTGCGGCGGCCTCAGCGAGCTGATCAAGTCGGGCTTTGAAACCCTGGTGGAAGCAGGCTACCAGCCCGAGCTGGCCTACTTTGAGTGCCTCCACGAAGTGAAGCTAATTGTGGATCTGGTGGTCGAGGGCGGCCTGGCCAAAATGCGTGACAGCATCTCGAACACCGCTGAGTACGGCGACTACACCCGTGGCCCCCGCATCATCACCGACGAAACCCGCGCCGAAATGCGCAAGGTGCTGAAGGAAATTCAGACCGGCCAGTTTGCCCGTGAGTTTGTGCTCGAAAGCCAGTCGGGCAACGCCGGGTTCACCGCCATGCGCCGCCGCGAAGCCGAGCACCCGATCGAAGAGGTGGGTAAGGATCTGCGGGCGATGTTTAGCTGGCTGAAGAAAGCGTAATTGGGCAGTAGGGGCACAGCAATGCTGTGCCCCTACCTAGATCTACGCTTCCACCTTCACCTTGTTGCTGTAAAACGCCACGTAGCCTTTGATGTTCTCTGCGGCAGACTTAGGTTCAGGGTAGTACCAGGCGGCACCAGCATTGGTCTCGCCATCGACCACAATGTCGTAGTAGCTGGCGGTGCCTTTCCAGGGGCAGCCGGTGGTTTTGCTAATCGGCTTAAAATAGTCCATATTCAGCGAGTCGGGGGGGAAGTACTGGTTGCCTTCCACCACTTCGCAGGCGTCGCTCTCGGCCAGTACAACGCCATTCC
>JBARVK010000546.1:0-4340 GCA_049646225.1 Nodosilinea sp. | reverse complement strand
AACAACATACTTGAATAAACTGCTGTCAACTATATTTGAAACTTGTCTTAACTGAATAGTGACTACCAGAAAGAGGTCAGCAGCCTACTGGCTCAGTTCACCACCGCGCTACCGTGGGCCCGGGGGTCATCATTGACCGCACTCTGGCGAGATATCACATCGCCCTCAATGACAGAGGTGCGACCAAAGTTTTGCTGGTGGGGCAGCGGGGCCTGGGCAATCAGCGCCTCTAGGTTGTCGCTCAAGATTTGTCGGGGCTGTTCGCCAACCGCGGTCGAAATTGGGTCGCCGGTTGGGTCTAGATAGACAAAGTGGGGAATGCCCTCGACCCGGTAGGTCAGCATTTCGGGCAGCCACTTATTGTTGTCGATGTTGAGCATGACAAAGTTGACGCGATCACCGTAGCTTTGCCGCAGTTCAGCCATATCCCCCGCCATCGCCTGACAACTGGTACACCAGTTGGCGTAGAACTCCATCAGGGTAGGCTTGCCGTTGACTTGGGCCTCCTCCAAAGGCACGGCGCTGGCCGCCAGCTCGCCCAGGGAGGGCACCGCCGACTGGGTGCGTAGGCCCACAAAGAGGGCAATCGCCAGGACGACAGCGGCCACCGCCACGACCAGGTTGCGGGCGCGGCTGGGGCCAATATCTGCGGTGACAGGCATAGGGTCTGGCATAGGACAAATGCCCCTCGCTGGGGCCAGGCTGAAGGACGAGACAGGCCTGCTGGATCTCCGGTTAGGATAGAAGCAGTCCCCTGGCCTTAGTGTAAAAGAATTGAGGAATCGAAGCGGCGATGAAAAAACGGGTCAAGCTGATTTTTCCCAAGCGATCGGTGCACATGCCGATCACCTATCGGCTGGCCAAAGACTTTAATATCGCCGCCAATATCATCCGGGCCCAGGTCGCGCCCAACCAGGTCGGCACCCTGGTGGTCGAGCTGTTGGGAGACATTGACCAGCTCAACGACGCCATCGACTGGCTGGAAGTACAGGGCATTGAGGTGTCTGGGGCCAGTGGCGAAATTGTAGTCGATGAAGACCTCTGTGTGCACTGCGGCCTGTGTACGGGAGTGTGCCCTACCCGCGCCCTCACCCTCGACAGTGAAACCTTTCGGCTGACATTCTCGCGATCGCGCTGCATTGTCTGCGAGCAGTGCGTGCCCACCTGCCCCGTGCAGGCTATTTCCACTAATTTGTAAGCGCGGCGGAGGTGCGATCGCCATGTATCAAGACCGCTCACTGCGTAATTTGATCAAAGTTCACTGGCTCTCCTGGACGCTGATGGTCCTGGCCCACGTGACCTACGGTGGGTTTTTACACGAACGCCATGCTGGCCCTACGGCCTGGGCTATCAGCATAGTGCTGGCAATTTGCGGTGCGGCGGTGATTACCCTGTGCTGGCCCCTCATTCGCCGGTTTATGTTGCTGGGGTTTCAGTCGGATGTCGGCTACTTCATCATGGCGCTGACCGTAGCCTCCCTGGCCGTAATCGCGGTGACGCAGTTTGAGCTGTTTGCCTATTTCGCTATGCTGGTGGCCGTATCGCTGCTGGCCCGAGTCGACAATCTTATTTTGGGCGTCAAAGACACGTCCGCCTTTTTCCTGCTGGCGGGGCTGGCGCTGCTGGGCCTAGCGCTAAGCTGGCTGCCAACGCTGCTGGGGCTAGCTGGCTAAGGGTTTTAACTCGACTCAATTGGCTTCCTCCTATTGCTGCCCGCTAGAATCGCAATGCTGCGCCTCGTTGCCGTGCCCCGTCCCTGTGTAGGATGGTTAACAGGTTTGGTCACTGTGTACAACGCCAGGGTGAGTGAGCTAAGCCTGTGCTCCTGGTTCAGACTGGGTCAGGGCGAAGACAGTTTTATTGACGCTAGCTAGGGGATTTACGCATGACGGCTGCCAGCACGCAATCGATTCCGGCCTTTTGTGAGGGTATTCACCACTTTGGGGAACGGCCCCCCGAGTTTGCCGCCTACGGACAGACCGCCGCGATCGCCCCAGGGCAGACCGCCATTACCTCCTCCAGCGACCCCGCTGCCGTTTACCAAACACTGCTGGCCGCCGATGCCCTGCGCTATCTCACCCTGCAGGTAACCGCCAGCAAAGAGTCGGGCCACCCAGGCGGGTTTGCCAGTATTGCCGATGCGATCGCATCTTTGGTCATGCTGGGCCACAAAAATATTGTCACTGAGGTGGGTCACCACGCCCCCGGCTTCTACAGCAACGTATTCCTCGATCGATCCCTCGAAGCCATGGGGATTGAAACTGTACAGCAGCTGTGCGATCGCTTCCGCGAAACCCACGGCCTGCTGGGCCACCTGTCAGGGCAAATTCCGGGTCTGCTGGCTCCCGCTGGCCCCCTCGGGCAGGGCCAGCACTTTGCCATGGCTGGGGCCAAGCTGCACCCCGGCGTGCTGTTCCCCGTCACCATCGGTGACGGCGGCCTGGGCGAGCCTTACATCATGAGCAGCTTTGGCCACTTCAACACCGCCTACCCCAACATCACCAACGTCTTACCCATCCTGGTTTGGAACGGCTTCTCCCAGGAGCACCACAGCATGGTGTCCACCAAATCCAACCAGGCCATGGTCGACTACTGGCGCGGCAACGGCTTCCAGGAAATTGTGCTGGTTGACGCCAAAGACTTTGACGACGCCGACCAGCCCGGCGACTACGTCGATAGCACCGCCTTCTCATTCCCTCAGCGATTTGCCTTTACCCAGGCGGTGCTTGAGGCCACCGACAAAGCCGCCAAGCTGGCGCTGGGCGGCACCCTCACCGTGCTGATTGTCAAGCAGCTCAAGGGCGCAGGCGTTCACAAACGCGGTGCTCAATCCCACAACCTCTACCCCGGCGACTCGCTCCAGCGCGACTACATTGTCAGCGCCCTGACCAGCCGCGCCCTGCATCCCGAAGCCTGGGCGCTGGTACGCACCAACTACGAGCGCTCTGCGGGTGGCCCCGGCGCTAAAACAGCGGTCACCGAGTCAGTCTTGCCCCTGGCCGACCTGGGTACCCTGCCCCTGCATGAGTTCGCTGTAGGTGGCGATAAGCAGGTGGCCACCACCGCTATGGGAGCCATAGTCGGTCACGTTGGTCAAAAAGATGCCCAGTTTGTCGTGACCAATGCCGATGGCAATGCCGCATCCGGCATCAACAACATCAACCAAGCCCTCAAAATCATCCATCCCACCGCCGATGCCACCTACTTTCAGCAGCCCCAGGGCCAGGTCTATGAACCCCTCAGCGAAGACGCCTGTGCTGGCTTAGCCGCAGCCCAGGCCCTGTTTGGAGGGCGTACCCTGTGGTGCTCCTACGAATCGTTTGCGGTCAACGGTCTGCCTATCTGGCAGACCGTTACCCAGGCCATGGCCGAGCTGCGCCGCCCTACCCCCTCCACCATTACTCTGTTTACTGCCGGTGCCCTCGAGCAGGGGCGCAACGGCTGGACTCACCAGCGCCCCGAAATCGAAAACTACTTTGCCGGCATGATGCGAAACGGCAACGTATATCCGCTGTTCCCTACCGACGCCAACAGCATTCAGGTCTGCTACGAGTGGGCACTGGGCACCCACAATAAAGGCATCACAATCACCGCCAGCAAGTCACCTTTGCCGGTTCGCACCACCTTCAGTCAAACCCGTCAGGCCCTGGTCGAGGGGGCCGTGGAACTGGCCACCTGGCCCGGCGATCAAACCGTGGTGTTTGCCGTCGTTGGCGATATGACTCTGCTGCCCGTGTTTGAAGCCGCCGAGCAGCTAGCCGCCAGCGGCATTGGCAGCCGCATAGTTTCGGTGGTCAACCCGCGCCAGCTGTATCGTCCCACCGACGTAGCCTGGGATATGTGCGCTGAGCCCGACGACACCTTCCTGGCCGATGCCGGATTTGCTCGCCTGTTCGGTGGCGACGTTCTGCTCGGGATAACCGGGGGATCTAGCGCGGTGTTAGAACCGATCATGCTGCGCAGCACCTCCCCTCGCGATACCTTTGCCTGGAAACGGGGTGAAACCACCGCCAGCGCTGGGCAAATTATGGCTTTCAATGGGCTAACAGCCGCCAACTTTGTGGCCAGGGCCAAGGCACTGCTGCCCTAAGCCTCTGAATTACAGAACTTGCTGAACTGATACCAAATCCTGTCTGTATACCCCCGGTTTGTAGGGGCATTGCACTGCAATGCTCCCTACGAGGTATCGGTTTCTAATCGGGGTTGTGTGACTCAGATTTGGTATGAGATCCCAAAGAGCGGGAAGGTATGTACCTCCCCGCTCTTTGGGTGTCTAAAGTGCTGTGTTTGAGTCTACTTTGGCTGCTAGCTCAGCCGTCTGGGTAGAACCTCTCCTAGGG
>JBARVK010000545.1:0-1680 GCA_049646225.1 Nodosilinea sp. | reverse complement strand
ATCAAAATTCCAGACGGTGGGATGGTCACGAACTGGCTCCACTCGCGCTGCTCGGCGTACCTTAGTAAATGCAGGCCGCCCCAGACATGTGCAGTTCAGGGCGGCCAGGTATGATCAACCTTAGCCTCCGAGACAGCTGTAACCTGTCGACGGGGTTAGCTGCTGGTTGGTGTTGCAAGCACTTTCCAGCGGCGTTAGACCAAATTTTGGGAAGCTCAGACTGCACGCAGGCAGCCATAGCTCAGTAACGCACCGCATTCAAGCTCTCAAATCAAGTCAAAATTGCTACCCACTGAGATGTCTGTCAAATTTTCTCGAATTCTCTACTATTGTTCTATAACCGCTTAGCTCTGGGAGTCTTTTCTATGACTCAGACCTCATCGGCGCTGGTACTTGGCGTTGACGAATTTTTGACCCGCTACGGCGATAACCCGCGCTACGAACTGGCTGACGGAGAGCTAATAGATATGGAACCTACCGGTCTCCATGAAGCCACTGCCGGAAAAATCGCCAGCCAGCTCAGCGTTGAAATCGATCGCCAGGGCCATCCGTGGATTATTCCTCGCACCTGTTTGCTGCGACCATTTGCCGATATTGCCACGGCTCGCCGCCCGGATGTAGTGGTGCTTGACGAACCAGCCCTGGTACATGAGCCGCTGTGGGAACGAGAACCTGTGATTACCCTGGGCGCTTCGGTAAAGCTGGTGGTGGAGGTGGTGAGCACTAACTGGGAGACGGAATATGCCCGCAAGGTGGAAGAGTATGCTCTGTTTGGCATTCCCGAATATTGGATTGTGGACTACCGGGGTTTGGGTGGGCGGGTGTTTATTGGCAGCCCTAAACAGCCTACATTTACGGTTTGTCGACTGGTGGGCGAAGATTATCAACAGCAGCAATATCGACTGGGTGAAGCGATCGATTCGCCACTGTTGCCCCAGCTAGCGTTACGGCTGGATGATGTTATGCCGCGCTAGGTCTTACAGAGGTAGTTTACGAACTCTGATACTTTTCTCGTTAACAGAAATCAAGGCTCCAGAGAGTAAGTCTTCTGAGCATAGATTTAAGACTTCTGAAAGCCTGGCTTGAACTACACTTCGGCTAGCGTTGCCTAAACGAAAGATAACAACACTGGGCAGATTTGCTTGGCTGATAGCCAGTAGATAACCAAAATCGAGATCAATCGTTAGTACGATTCGATTTTCGGTTCTGGCTTTGTCGATAATGCCTTCGTCTGAAAGGCGATTTAGCCCTTCATCGACTAGATGAACTGAGTCGTAGCCCTGTTGCCGCAGCCATTCAACGGTGCGGGGTGAGATGCCCATGTCGGCGAGAAATCGCATTAAGCACCCGCAGCCCAGTAGATGCGATCGGAGGCCAGCCAGGCAGCGTACTGAAGCGATTGCTTAATGTCTTCAGGCTCTAGGTAGGGGTAGTCTTCAATGATGGCTTCTGGCGTTTGACCATTGGCTACCAGGTTTAACACTAATGAGACAGGCACTCGCATGCCGCGAATGCAGGCTTGCCCTGCCATGATTTTGGGGTCAAGGGTAATGCGATCGAAGCCCAGCATAGTTTTACTCCTGTCTGTTTTTAGGTTTTGCTAGCGACGCTGCTTATGAGTCAGTTTTTGAGGGTTTGGGAGTGCCGTAGAGGTAGTTATTATGTTCGGCTGACCGATCT
>JBARVK010000544.1:0-11576 GCA_049646225.1 Nodosilinea sp. | reverse complement strand
GTCGATCGCCAGCCCGGTGGCGATCGACGATGGCGATTTGGAACCCGACGCCGTCTTTGACACTCAAGAGATCTTAGACGACGACGGCGGTGGGTTTGTCGAGGCACCAACTATGGTGCTACCCATGAAATTGGCGTACCTTGACGATGCCGGTCAAACCCATGTCGGGCAACAGCGCCACCACAACGAAGACTGGTTCTTTGCCCAGGCTCAACTCCACCGAGTCAGCGGGCCTCAGGGAGCGGTGCTGCGGGCTAAGGGGCTCTATATCTTGTGCGATGGCATGGGTGGACATGCCTCGGGGGAAGTGGCTAGTCAGCTAGCGGTACGCACCCTGCGAGACTATCTAACCCAGCACTGGAGCAGCGATCACCTGCCTGACCAAGATACCCTGGCCCAGGCGGTGGCTACAGCCAACCAAGCTATCTTTGATATCAATCAGTCAAACGCTACGTCGGGGGTAGGCCGGATGGGCACCACCCTGGTGCTGGTGCTGGTGCACAATCTAGATATGGTTGTCGTGCACGTGGGCGATAGTCGCCTGTATAGCTACAGCAAACGCCTGGGGCTGCGACAGCTGACCCTCGATCATGAGGTCGGGCAGCGAGAAATCAACCGGGGAGTAGAGCCAGCCCTGGCCTATGCTCGTCCCGATGCCTATCAACTGACTCAAGCCCTAGGGCCCAGGGGTAAAGAAGACCTGGTTCCCAGTATTGCTTATCACCAAATTACTGAAGATACCCTGCTGGTTCTGTGCTCTGATGGGCTCAGCGATAACGATCTGCTGGAGCGCCATGCTGATTCTCATATTGCTGGTCTACTGCGATCGAAGACCAATTTATCCAGCGGTACCGCTCAACTGATCGACTTAGCAAACGAAAAAAATGGCCATGACAACATCACGACCATTCTTGTGCGGATTAAGCTCCAGCCTGATATGACATCCATAGTTGGCTAGCTAGAGCAAGCTGATAGCCCCCGCTTATTAGCGAGGGCAGCGTACTGCATCAATCCTCTTCCCATGACTGCACTGCCAGCAGCTCTTGAATTGGATCTTGGGTTGAAAAGTCGAATTCTTCTAGTTCTTTCTTCCAATGGGCCCAGTCGTCGCCGAACAGAAAGGCGATTTTCCAAATCGGATCGCTGGGGCTGACGACTTTGGATTTCTTAACTAGAGACTCAACTTGGCGCTGAAATTTCACCATTGGGTGAGCGACAACTAAGTCGGCAATTGCTTCAGTCATATTTTCGATTTAAAAAGCTCTTCAGAACGTTAGTTGGGAAAATCTGCACACCCTTGAAACTTGCGCAGGCATTAACCCTAGATTCAGGAACACAGCATAGCACAAGAACGCAAAATTACAATTCTTGTTCGCAGCTTGTCCTAGCATGGATGGCCTTGGAATCACGGCATCTCGACCATCACTTCATCAGTGTACCTAAGAGAGCGGCCAACTGAGTCAGGAATTTCCCAAATCTAAGGGTAGATAACCGTACTCCCAGTGGTTAGGTTGACCTTGGGGTTACCCAATAGTCGCTAAACTAGAGGGTAAACCCTATGTTGCCTCCAGCGTTGACCAATGCCTCACACTGACTCGTCTGCCCCTCAATCTAGCGTTCCTGTGGCGATCGCTCCGATGGTTTTGCCTCGCACCAGCGAGTCAGAGAGCCTGAAGCGGATTCGCCACACCTTTTCCCACGTCATGGCAATGGCGGTGCAGACCCTGTTTCCCAAAGCTCAGGTCACCATCGGCCCCTGGATTGACTACGGCTTCTACTACGACTTTGACAGCCCCGAACCCTTCACCGAGCAAGACCTGAAGGCGATCAAAAAAGAGATGATCAAGATCATTAACAAGGGGCTGCCGGTAACGCCAGAAACAGTCAGCCGGGACGAGGCCCAGCGCCGCATTGAGGCGCTGGGAGAGCCCTACAAGCTCGAAATTTTGCAGGACCTGGAAGACCCCATTACCCTTTACCATTTAGGCGACCAGTGGTGGGATCTATGCGCTGGCCCCCACGTGGCTAGTACCGCAGACCTCAATCCCAAGGCGTTTGAGCTAGAGAGCGTCGCAGGAGCCTACTGGCGCGGTGACGAAAACCGCGCTCAGCTGCAGCGCATCTACGGTACCGCCTGGGAAACCCCTGAGCAGCTGCAAGAGTATAAGCGTCGTCGGGAAGAAGCTAAGCGCCGCGACCACCGCAAGCTGGGTAAAGAGCTGGGTCTGTTTATTTTTGCTGACGATGTGGGGCCAGGGCTACCCCTGTGGACTCCCAAGGGCACAATGCTGCGCTCTACCTTAGAGGCGTTCTTAAAAGAAGAGCAGACCAAGCGTGGGTATCTAGGTGTTGTGACGCCCCACATTGCCCGAGTAAATCTATTTAAGACCTCGGGGCACTGGCAGAACTACCGGGAAGATATGTTCCCGCTGATGGCTGATGATGAGGTGGCTCGCCATGCAGAGGAGGGCTTTGTCATGAAGCCCATGAACTGCCCTTTCCACATCCAAATTTATAAAAGCGAGCTTAGGTCGTACCGAGAGCTGCCGCTGCGGCTGGCGGAATTTGGTACGGTATATCGCTACGAGCAGTCGGGGGAACTGGGTGGGCTGACCCGGGTGCGAGGCTTTACGGTCGATGACTCGCACCTGTTTGTGCGTCCGGAGCAGCTTGACGACGAGTTTCTTAAGGTTGTGGATTTAATCCTGACGGTTTTTCATAGCCTCAAGCTTAAGAACTTTAAGGCGCGGCTCAGCTTCCGCGACCCTGAGTCGACCAAGTACATCGGGGGCGACGAGGTGTGGGAAACATCTCAAAGCGCTATTCGCCGAGCTGTCCAAACTTTAGGGATGGAGTATTTTGAAGCTCCGGGGGAAGCGGCATTCTACGGCCCCAAACTCGACTTTATTTTTCGAGATGCCCTCGATCGCGAGTGGCAGTTGGGTACCGTACAGGTTGACTACAATCTGCCCGAGCGCTTTGACCTGGAGTACGTGGCCGAAGATGGCTCTCGCCAGCGCCCGGTGATGATTCACCGCGCTCCGTTTGGTTCGCTAGAGCGGCTGATTGGCATTTTGATTGAAGAGTACGCCGGCGATTTTCCGCTCTGGCTGGCGCCGGTACAAATGCGCCTGCTGCCGGTGACGGAGGAGCAGTTGGGCTATGTGCAGTCGGTAGCTGATCAGCTGCTGGCGAAGGGGGTGCGAGTGGAGGTCGATGCCAGCGGCGATCGCCTCGGCAAGATGGTCCGCAATGCCGAAAAGGCCAAAATCCCGATTATGGCCATCGTTGGTGCGAAGGAACTGGAGGCCAACGCCCTCAATATTCGCACCCGCGCCCAGGGTGAACTGGGGGCTCTGCCGGTCGCTGAGGTGATCGAGCGAATCGCGGGGGCGATCGCCAGCCGCGAAGACTTCTAGCCCTAGGGTGTTTTTGGTAGCTCGGTTTTGAGCTGGCGCAGCTCCTGTAAGGACTGCTCCATGGCGTTAATCAGATCTTGTACAGCCTGATCTTGCTCCGCCTGCTGCTGCTGCGCCAGACTCGAAACCACGCCCAAACAGGCGTCTATCCCGGCGGCAAACTCGTAGCGGGTGACGGCAGCTTCGCCCCGAAAGGTGCCATCGGGGTAGCCGCTGACGCAGCCGTAGGTGCCGGCCAGGTTGAGCAGGGCTGCGTAGGCCCAGTGGTCGGGGGGGACATCGGTGAAGGGCAGGACTAGTGTGTCCTTGTTCCCCTGGGTGATGGGCCCCTGGGCGACGGGCTCAACGGCAGAGTTGGCCAGATTTGGTTCGGCGCTGGCGGGGGCGATCGCCGCCCAACCGCCCATCCCGGCTCCTAAACCTATTCCTAGGGCCGTGCGAATCAGTGGTTGAAGATTCATTCCAGGTCTCCCAAATTTCGCTGCCTCTATTCTAGAAGCGGGCTGAGAGATGCTGCTTGCGTTGTGTCGCCTGAGATTGTGTCCTCGGGTGTGACTCTGTCAAGATTTCAACCAGGATCTCAAAACGTGGTAGTATCCTGGGCCTAATTGTTCCACAACCGCCGGAGGCTTTGCGGTGCCTACATCCGTCTCTGTGACTGTGCCTGCCACAACCGCCAACATTGGCCCCGGATTTGACTGTTTAGGTGCAGCGCTTACCCTGTATAACCACTTCCGCTTCACGCGCCTCGACCGGGCCGCAGAGGAGGTGGTGATTGAGGTGCAGGGGCTAGAGGCTGAACGAGTGGTGACCGATCGCTCCAATTTGGCCTATAAGGCGTTTGACAGCTACTTTCGCCAGCGAGGGCTAGTTGCACCAGCGGTGGCGATCGCGATCGACCTCAATGTTCCTCTGGCGCGGGGCTTGGGCAGCTCGTCAACGGCGATCGTCGGTGGCCTGCTGGGTGCCAATGCACTGTGCGATTCGCCCATTGATCAGGCGGCCCTGGTGGCGATGGCCATTGAACTAGAAGGGCACCCTGATAACGTTGTACCGGCGCTGGTAGGTGGCTGTCAGCTGGCCGTAGCCAACGCCGATGGTTCCTCCACGCTCTGTCCTGTCCCTTGGCATGAAGGGATTGTGCCTGTCGTTGCGATTCCCAATTTTGAACTATCTACCGCTGCTGCCCGCCAGGTGCTGCCCGCTACCTACAGCCGCGCCGACGCTATCTTCAACACCGCCCATTTGGGGCTGCTGCTGCGGGGGCTCGAAACGGGTCGGGGCGACTGGCTGCGGGTAGCGATGGGCGATCGCATTCACCAGCCCTACCGACAAACCTTGATTCCCGGTTACGAAACCGTGGCTACTGCCGCGATCGAGGCTGGGGCTCATGGCCTAGTCATTAGCGGGGCTGGCCCTACACTCCTGGCCCTGACCCCAGCCCGGGCCGCTACTCAGGTACGTGACGCAATGGCCACGGCCTGGCAACAGGCTGGGCAATCGGTAATGGCCCAGGTGCTGGCCCTAGAGACTGAAGGCGCCAGCATTTCACCAGCGACCTAGGCTATGGGTGATCTGGAGATGGCCTGCTACCGACTGTAGATTCAAACAATCCAAGAGATACCCACGCCGTCCTTGCCATTAGGCACTGGGGTCGTGGTCCGACTGTTGCAATAATTAAGATTTTGATGCATTGACATACATAAATGTGAGCACTCATTTTAATTAATTCAAATGCCGTATGGGCCTTAAACCCTTGCACAGCCTTCATGTCAGGCAATTGAATGTCAATCTTTTGCGATTTCCGCGAAAAATTACGTATCAATTGTTTATTAAGTTTCCTATACTGGGGACGGGCGCAAAGATAGGTATATCTCTCTATCAATCTTGCACTCCGGTTTTTCCGTTCTGCCTTTAGGCAACGACTCGCTCGCTGAAGTCCTCCGACCTCCTGACTTAGGGTAGGCCGCCGCGAACAGCAGAGGTTCTCCGTTCTTCTTGAATGGCTCCTCCAAGGGATGGGTTAGCTGGCACAAGGTCGACACCAAAACCGGAACCTCAATGCCCTGGCTGTTTTGTAACCTTACTCACGCGAATTCTCATGCTGACCGAGCAATTTCCGTGGCTGACGACCCTAGTTATTCTGCCTCTGCTGGCCATTTTGCCCATACCCGTGCTGCCCAACCGCAACGGGCAAACCCTACGCTGGTACGCCCTAGGGATTGGCTTCATCGAGTTTTCTCTGATTCTCTACACCTTTATTAATTTCTACGACCTCAACCAGTCTGGTCTACAGCTGGTTGAACGTTACAACTGGGTGCCCCAGGTGGGCCTCACTTGGTCGCTGGGGGCCGATGGCTTGGCCATGCCCCTGGTCGTGCTCAGCGGCTTGGTGACAACGCTTGCCATTCTGGCGTCGTGGAACGTAACTCGCCGCCCTCGCCTCTACTTCAGCCTGCTGCTGGTAATGTACAGCGCCCAGGTTGGGGTGTTTTTGGCCCAAGACTTGGTCATGTTTTTCCTCATGTGGGAGCTTGAGCTGGTGCCTGTGTACCTGCTGATCTCTATTTGGGGCGGACAAAAGCGTCACTATGCCGCCACTAAGTTTATTCTTTACACCGCGATCGGCTCTATCTTCATTCTGGTCGCTGCCCTCGGGATGGCCTTTTACGGCGATACCGTAACCTTCAACCTGACCGAACTGGCTCAGAAAGACTACTCCCTTCCCTTCCAGCTGGCGATTTACGCCGCTTTTTTGGTGGCCTTTGCCGTCAAGCTGCCTATTTTTCCGCTCCATACCTGGCTCCCCGATGCCCACAGCGAGGCCCCTGCGGCTGTATCGATGATTTTGGCTGGGGTGCTGCTTAAAATGGCGGGCTATGGTCTGATTCGCATGAATATTGAGATGTTGCCCGATGCTCATCTCTACTTCGCGCCGTTCCTGGCTATTTTGGGCGTGGTCAATGTTATCTACGCCTCTATGACCGCCTTCGGCCAAGACAATTTGAAGCGTCGCATGGCCTACTCGTCGGTCGCCCACATGGGTTTTGTCCTGATTGGCTGCTCGGCGTTCACCACCTTGGGCATGAGCGGCGCAATGCTGCAAATGATTTCCCACGGTCTGATTGCCGCGGTAATGTTCTTCCTGTCTGGGGTGACCTACGAGCGCACCCACACCCTCGATATGGATGCCATGGGCGGGATTGCGCGCAAAATGCCGACTACCTTTGCCTTCTTCACGGCGGCCTCGATGGGATCGCTGGCTTTGCCCGGTATGAGTGGGTTTGTGAGTGAGATTGCGGTATTTTTGGGCATGGCTACGAGCGATGTCTACAGCACCGCCTTCAAGACCGCAATTATTATTGGCTCGGCGGTTGGTGTAATCTTGTCGCCCATTTACCTGCTCTCTATGCTGCGTCGCATTTTCTACGGTGATGCGGGTCAGGTTTTGGCTAAGGTGCCCAACATGCTCGATATTCGCCCTCGCGAGGCCTTTGTAGCGGCCTGCTTGCTAGTGCCTATCATTGGCATTGGTTTGTACCCTAAGCTGGCCACTCAAGTGTACGATGCGAAAACGGTGGCGGTTGCTAGCCAAGTGCAGGAAAGGACTGTGCTGGCTGCCGGGCCGTCATCACCGCTTTATGCTCACATAATGGTTGCCCCGCGCGTGACAGTGGCTGAACTGCCTACTCCTGTTACCTCTGAGATTGACTAAAGCAAGACAAGCTGGTGCATGAGGTATTTTCTGCACTCTGGCCCTAGGCCAGGGTGCAGTTCCTTTTTTAGGGGGTAGTTCTAACGTTAGAGACAGTTGAGACACTGTCTTTGGGCACTCTTGGCAGTAGGCGCAGCGCGCCAAAATGGTCGTGTCGAGAGCACTCTATTTTTCTAGTGCCATCTCGTGCCTAAACCTATCGTCAACACAGGGTTGCCTGAAATAGTCATGACTCAGTCCCACCACTGTCCTCACTGCCACAATCAACACCTGCTTCGGATTGGGGTGTGGGGTATTCGTCAATGCTCTCGCTGTCAGGCCTATGTAGATGTGCGATCGCGCCACTGGCTCAAGCGCTTAATTCGCGATTTGGCCGCCTAGTCCTCTACAGCGGAAGTTCGGCATCTTCTACTCGCGTCTGGAACAAAGACTACCCACCGGACAGTTTCGGTCAGCCGGAGTTAAGCGACAATAGAAGCGCCCTAACTCGCGAGGTACTCTATGGCTGGTAAGTTTTTTCAAAAACCAGGGCCAGAACTGGCCGATCGCGTGCCGCCAGGGCAGCATTTGGCTAAGGGCTTTCCAGTCTTGACCTATGGCGATACCCCCCAGGTTGACCAGGCCGACTGGTCCTTGACGATTACGGGGTTAGCTGCGCCCAAAACCTTTAGCTGGGCCGAGATGATGGCGCTGCCCCAAACGGACTTTACCGCTGACTTTCACTGCGTTACCACCTGGTCAAAGCTCGATGTGACCTGGCGGGGTATTCGCGTCACTGATTTCATGGCGCAGATCCAGTTGGAGGCTTCGGCCTCCCATGTCATGCTGCACTGCTACGGCGGCTATACCACCAACCTTGCCCTGGACGACCTTGTGCGGGCAGAAAACTTTTTGGCTCATACCCTTGATGGAGAGCCACTGCCAGCGGAGCACGGCGGACCCATGCGGTTGGTCGTACCCCACCTCTACGCCTGGAAGAGTGCTAAGTGGATCAACGGCATTGAGTTTTTAGCGCAGCCCGCGCTCGGCTTCTGGGAGCGCAATGGCTACCATCGTCGGGGTGAGCCCTGGGCTGAGGAGCGCTACAGCGATCGCTAGAAACGTCGATGTCAACAGCCTAGTCCTCGAAGGCTGACCTATGCCCACCGTTCTGGCTTCCTGGGCTCCCTAGCTCCCCTTCTTCCTAGAGTTCAAAAATAGCTCTCAGCTCTTACGATGGTTACTAGCGGTTACCGTAGCGGCCCCAGCTGAGAAAGGCTGTCACGACGTAAAGCACGATGGTAGAGCCAATGACTGACGGCACTAAAGGCACGCCTTGAAAACTCCAGGTTAGCCAGAGCAGGGTGAAATTATACTGCTGCAGGAGGTAGTTGGCTACCCACTGGCCGACCAGCACCCCCACCAGGCCAATCAGCACCAGGCCCAAGAGTTTGCCCGGCACCTGGCGAGGGACGAGAATGTTGGCGACAAAGGCGCAGGCGATCGCAATTAAGACTTGAACTAGCAGGCCAGTTAGCTGATCCATTGAGGTTAGACTCCTGAAATCAGGACGATAGAACGCAGGCGGTAGGCTTACTGTAACCATCCCAGGGTGACGCTTAGATCCCCTCAGGTGCGATGGGGTTGGGGCTAAATCCATCCGTGAATGGCCGCTTGATAGACAGCTTGATAGCGATTTTTGGCTTGCAGTTTAGCAAGACTGTTGTTGATGTGAAACTTGACTGTACTTTCGCTGATGTAGAGCTGATTGGCAATATCGCGATCGCGCAGCCCCTGAGCCAGGAGCGCCATAATCTCGCGCTCGCGCTCCGAGGGACGAGGAGCACCTAGGGACGTGGGTGGGTCAACTAGCTGGCCCAGGTGCACCTGCTGCACGACCTGACGCAGCTGGTCGGCATCAATTGCCCAGTCAATAGTGGCGGTGACCTGAGCTGGGGTCGGGCTAGAGGGCTTAACCCGCACCCAAAGTACATGAGCGGCGGTGCTAGCTACGGTTTCGCTGTCGGTAATGACCACGGCCTCTGGCTCTGAGGCATCGCATACCCTCAGCCCGGCTTGGTAAGCCAGGCAGGTGAGCGCTACCTGTACCAGGGGCTCGCTACACTGAATGCTCACGCTGTCGCCCAATTCGCCGCTGCTGTAGGGTGCTTTCAGGATGACCTGCACCATTTGCTGCTGAGGGCCGGGCTGAGTTTGGAAGCTGCCGCCTAGACAGGTGGCCACAAAGCCGATCTGGTGACAGCGCGATCGCCAGATTGCCCCAGGATGTTGAGGGTGATTCTCACCCTGATGGGACTTTGCCCTATCGATTGCCGTTGGTGCAGTTGGGAGGGCGACGATCGCCTCTAGGGTAACCTCCGCAGTGCCGTATACCAGTCGAGCATAGTCACAGTGGCACGCATCGAGCAGCTCTCCAAGGCGTAAGAAAAGGTGGCTTACTGAGTCGGGTAAGGGCGTTTCGGTACCAACCAGGGCCATGGTGGTCGTGGTCAGCAGATGCGCCAGCTGGTCCGATAGGGTTGGACGGGTGGTCACACGGGTCTTGCGCCCAATCAGATTGGCCTCTACCTGGAGCGCGGCATCGAGGGCGACTGTCGTGGTCATACAGAGTACCTGCAGTACCTCTAAGAACTCTGCCGCCATAGGACTGTGGCTAAAGGTGGCCAATACGCCAATGACGCGATCGCCCGTCATCAGCGGATAGCCCGCAAACCCTTGAATATTGTTGGCGATCGCCCAGTCTCGGTCTTTGACCCAGGCTTCTTCGGCCAGGCGATTGCTGAGGAAAGGCACCCGATTCTGAGCAATTTTGCCTACTTTGTAAGCCCCCATGGGCACCTGCGCAAAGGACCCATTGATGTGGGTATATAGCCCTGAGGATGCGACCAGTCGCAGCATGGTCGCATCGGGGTCTACCACCCAGATGCGGGCAAAAGCACAGCCAAACTGATTGACCAGACCATCGGTGACGCAGCGAGCAATCGTCTCGGGGTCAAGACAGCCAGATAGCCGCTGGGCAATTTTGTTGACTCGCTGTAAATCCAGCAGCAGCCGAGCCTGGTTGGGCAATTCAACGCCAGGGCTATCGACACCTGAGGGAGCAGCTCTCACGGAGTTTACCTAACACTTTCTGCCTATAGCGTGAATTGAATTGGGTCAATACTCTGTATCGGTTAACACCCCTGAATGGTTTTGCCCCAAAATGTCTGCTGACAGGGCAGACGGTTCGGTTGTCACTCTGGGTTCCGATCCGCAGCGATCTCAAGTGAATCGTGATGGGTTTGTCAAGACAAGGTAAACTTTGTCACTTGCCCTTAGCCAAATTTACGTATTTTTTTGCTAAAACGTGAATGGAGCATGAATCTGCCAACGCTAAAACTTCGCCCGCGAGTCACCCGGACTGTGCATCTGCCTCTCGTAAGTAGTTAAAGCCCCCGTTTGGAGAAGCAGATGAACAAGAGGTGCGTCGGCATTGGCCTTGGGGTCGGTGCTACATTGACTTTTAATGTTCTATGGCCAAACTCTGCCCAGGCCTTCTCGCTTAAGAAAGTGAGTGTAGAAAACTTGCTCAGAGACCCTGAGATTCTTCCTCTAAAGGAAATAGGCTTTCAGGGGCCTGTAGACGTGACTGTGATTCAGGGTCAAGAGCCTGAACTTATTCGGTTTGGCGGTATTTGGGATGTTGACCTGGGTGAGAGCTCAATCTACTTTGATCTCAATTCTGTATTTGGCAATGTTGAGTCTGGGGATGATGTCTACAAGTTTAAAGTACTCAACTCAAGTGGCTTTGGACGGCGAGTCATTACAGGGGCTCTGCTGACGACTGGAGGGAGCTTTACCTTTCAAAAAACTCCCGTATTCAACCTGTTGTCTGGAAACAAGTTTGAAATCGTTTTTCCCTTAGAATTTGCCTTTCCAGTCCCCGCTCCAAATGCACCTCGTGATCCAAGGGCATCTAATTTAACCAATGTCGATTTGACGTTGAGGGTCGATCTAATTACAGAGCCAGTACCTGTGCCTACTCCGGCGCTGCTGCCTGGGTTGGTGGGTATGGGGCTATCGGTACTGTACAAGCGGCGTGAAGACAAAGGTTAGATAGATTAGCTACAGCGGCTAAGGGGTTTGGTGATTAGATGAGGTACCGATCGCTCCGCCCTTGAAGCGATCTTTGGCTAGGGTAAAGGCTTCTTTCATGGCGGCCTGAATTTTTTCAGGATCGGGTTTTTTGCCGCCCATCAGGTCGCCAAAGTAGACGCAGGCCCCTTCGCCCAGGGCCCAGGTGTAGGCGGCGGCCCAGGAGGCGGCGAACACGCTGCCAAAGCCGGGGATAAATTTGATCAGCTCGCGCCCGACGGCTTGGGCAAAGAACCCCCCCGCGATCGCGCTAATCAAGCCACCCGCCTGGGAGGGGCTAAGGGTTTGGCCGTAGAGCTTGCCCAGCA
>JBARVK010000543.1:0-2061 GCA_049646225.1 Nodosilinea sp. | reverse complement strand
CCCAAAATATTCCTGTCATTATTTGCTCTAGCAAGGCCGAAGAGTTTGACCGCTACTGGGGCATGAAGCAGGGGGCCGATGCCTACATCACCAAGCCCTTTCGCCCAGCTGATATGATCAGCACGGTGAAGCAGCTCCTGCGCTAGTACGCTGAGGCGGAAGTATAGGGACTATTTCTGCAAGCTGGGGAGCTAAGAAGCCAAGCCCGCCACAACGGTGGATTTGGTGCCGCCTCAGGAGGCTAGTCGGCTTCCGCCGTGAGTTCATTTTCCAAGGTTTCTTTCAGTGCTTCCAGTACGGTTAGCGGATCAGTTGATTGCTGCATAATGGCGGCTTCGGGGTCGTAACGCTGCTTCAAGTTGGGCAGGTCTTCACGCAGCTCTTCCAGCAGCGCGATACTTTTGGCAATTTTTTTCTCCGATAGCAGACTGAGCTGCAGCATCAGCTGAGTGCGCTGTTCGGCAAAGCTTTCCTGACGGTTTTGGCGAATCAGCACCCCGGTCGAAATCAGCAGCGCCGCCGCGTCTAGCCCGTGCTCAGACCAGCTAAAGGTGGGCAGCGCCACTGGCAGCAGGGCAGTGTGGTTGAACCAGTCCCCTGCTAGCCAGAGCACCAGCCCCCCCAGCAGCAGGTATAGAAACGTAGGCCGACTAAACCACGACGCCACCACCTCCAGCATCCGTTCCTGGGGAGCAACGTCCTTCGACTCTTGGCGATGGATGGCAATAATAGCGTCAATATTTTCGGCGATCGGGTCAGGTAGCGGCGCCGTTAAAATCCGGCGTCGAGAAGGCCGTCGAAGCCACGATCGCGATTGATGAGCAGCAGATTGAGGAACCGAGGGGGTGGAGTCAGCCATGGGCGTTCGTACAGCATGAGGCCATAGCCCATCGGATCAATCTTCTGCCGGGCTGCCTATATGGTATCAGGGAGAGTGGTGGGGTAGGGACGGTTTTGGTTGGCTGCGGGGATTCTGAAGGCGTAGTGAGAAAGGGGGTGAGGGAATGAGGGAATGAAAGAAAATTAGCTGGGTGCGGGGATGCCATTGGGGCGACCTTGGAGTACTATTCCGTAGGTTAGGCATTGGCGACAGCCTGACAGCGGCTCAGCGATCGATTGCCAACTGATGCCTACGGAGTTTGGGAGACGTAACTTTGGCTCGCCCGATTGTGCTAGCAGTGTTTAACGGCAAGGGCGGTGTAGGTAAAACCACGACCGCCGTCAACCTGGCAGCGGTTTTTGCCGAAACCCACTCGGTGCTGCTGGTAGATGCTGACCCCCAGGGGTCGGCACTGTGGTGGACAGGCCGCAGCCCTACCGAGCTAGGCTTTGAGGTTAAGGCCCAGACAAACCCTGCCCGCCTAGGGCGTCTGAGACAGGAGCACGACCACAGTTTGATTATTGTTGATACGCCTCCGGCTCTGGGTTCGGCAATTCTAGCGGCGGTGATTCCGGCGGCTGATTACTTACTGTTACCGACTCCCCCCGCGCCGATGGATTTAGCCGTTCTGATTACTACAGTGAATGAAGCGGTAGCGCCCAGCGGGGTATCCCATCGAGTATTGTTGACGAAGGTGGATTCCCGCAGCGTCGGCGAAGCCATTGAAGCTCAGAACACCTTGCTGGAGCTAAAAATTCCGGCCTGCCACGCGTTTATCCGTACTTACAAAGCTCACGAGCGGGCCGCTCTGGAGGGTCTGCCGGTACTAAAGTGGCGCGGCAAAAACAGCCAAGAGGCCCGTTCTGACTACTGCCGAGTTGCCGAAGAACTACAGCGAGACTGGACCCAGCCATGACTAAAAAACGCCTCTCCGACGTCCTCAAAGAAGAAGTCAACAAGGCTGATGCACCCGGCTCTGCCGCCGAGGCTGAGGCCGCCCCCAAACCCAGTCGCCGCGCCTCTTCGGCCCGGCGCACCGCCACCAGTCGCCGCGCCAAGACTGCCAAACCAGACCCAGAGTCAGAGTCCAAGGCCAAACCTCAAGCCCAGCCTGATGCAACCGCTGAGTCTCAAGCAGAACCCGTAGCTGACGCTGATACCGCCGCTCAGTCACCCATTCC
>JBARVK010000542.1:0-4890 GCA_049646225.1 Nodosilinea sp. | reverse complement strand
GTGGGGGAGTAGGGGAGGTGGCTAGGGGGAGTCCTGGTTGTTTTGGAGGATGGTTTTGTTGGCGTCGACGAGGGTTTGCAGTCGCTGGGGGAGGGCGTTGTCGGCGGTGGTATCCAGCGTAGAGAGGGCGATTTGGTCTTGCAGCTGCTGTAGCTGGGTGTGGGTGGTGGCTAGGCGATCGCAGCTAGCATCTAGCCGCTGCTGGGCCATTTGCTGGTAGGCGGGGGTTTCGATCTGGTCGAGCACCGCCAGCCCATCGGCCACCTGCCTAGAGAGGTCGAGTACGGTGTGCATCGCCTCTAGCAGTTCGACCTGAAGTAGCGGATCGCGATCGAAAATGCGGGTTGCAAACTGCTGCGATTCGATCGCCCAGGCCTGCACCTGACGCCAGGTTTTTTGCGCCTTAGACGGCACCCGCTGCCCTAGGGTACCCAGCTGGGCGGCGAAGGTTTGGGCATCGAGCAGGTCACTGCCTGTGGCCTCAGACTCTGTGGGGCGACAGCCTGCGGCCCAGCTGCCGACCATGGCCGCCGCTACCCCAGCCCCGGCCAGCCCCGCCACGGGTTTTGGCCCTGCCAGTACCATCATCAGGGCATAGCCCAGGGCCGTTCCCGCCAGCAGCCCGTAGGTCTGGGGCTGGCTCCAGAAAATCGATCGGCGCATGCCCATAGCTCAGTCGTTATCCATTTACTACGCTATCGCTCGGATGGCTGCCACCGCCACTGTAGCCTAGGGCACCATCAGGGTGCTGCCTAAGGTATTAATGGCATCGGAAACCTGGGCTTCGCCCGCAGCGGTGGCGGCTACCATCAGTAAAAACACCTCCGTCTGGCGCTGACGGGCAAAAATTTTGCCGGTAATCGGCTGGGGCAGCGCGGCCCCCTGACTCAGGCGTCCCGTCCAGTTGATCCGCACCCCACCACCGGGAATCGGCTGCACGTCGCCTGATACAAAGCCTTCCCCCTCCCCAAAGGTGCTCGTTGCTGCCGCCACCATGGCCGCCTCTGGCGAACTGGCGGTCAGCAGCGGGGCGACGACGACGGTATAGGCCAGGCTGCCGTCCGCCGCCTGAAACAGAGGGTTTCTCCCCACCGAGCTGACGGTGTAGCCATCTAAAATGCCGATTTGAAAGCGCCCCTGGGGGTCTTCAAAGCTACCGCTGACCATGGGCAGGGCCGGAGCCAGAGACGGCGGCGGTGCGTTGCCCTGGGCCTGGGCCAGCGGTGCAAAAACTCCCCCGCTGAAACCTGAATTCCAGTCAGTACCTTGGGTCAACAGAATGCTGGCCACCAGCGCGATCGCGCCTATCACCAGCACTCTAAACCGCCGCATGACCTGTCCCATGGTGGAATCCTCTCTACCTAGCCGCCCAGCATAGCCAACTTTGCTGAGGGCACACCCCTTTGCTCAAAGAAATTAACCTTAAACACCCTCCCCGCTCCCTCTAACACCGCTCAGACCCAACTTTCATTTACCCACCTAACCCATCCACCCATCTACTCGCTCACCTACTCCCCAAATACTCCTCCACACAGCGCACAAACATCTCCACCCCTAGCCCCAGGGCGGTTTCGTCAAAGTCAAAGCGGGGGTGGTGGTGGGGGTAGGCCAGGGCTTTGTCAGCATTGGCCGACCCCAAAAAGAAGTAGCATCCCGGCACCTCCTGCAAAAAGAAGGCCATGTCTTCGCCGCCCATGGTGTGGCAGTCGGGCACGACCCCGGCGGGGGTCTCGACCACCGCCAGCGCCACCGATCGCACCAAGTCCGCCATGCCCGCATCGTTGATCACCGGGGGGTACAGCGCCCGGTAGTCAAAGCTATAGCTAGCTCCGTGGGCCTGACAAATGCCCGCGATCAGCTGCTCCAGGCGGGGGGCAAAGTAGTCGGCATAGACGGGGTCGAAGTAGCGCACGGTGCCGCCGAAGGTGGCGGTGTCGGCAATCACGTTTTGGGCCTTACCAGCGTGAAACTGGCCCACGGTAACGACCGCCGCCTTGGTGGGGTCGATGTTGCGGGCCACGATGGTTTGCAGCGCGTTAACAATCTGCGCTCCGACCACGATTGAGTCCACCGTCTGGTGGGGCAGCGCCCCGTGGCCGCCCTTACCCTGCACCGTGCAGGTAAAAAATTCTGACGCCGCCATCAGTGCCCCGGTGCGTACCCCTACGGTGCCCAGGGGCAGGTTGTTCCACAGGTGCAGGCCAATCATGGCCTCGACATCGGGGTTCTTCAGCACCCCGGCCTCGATCATGGGTTTGGCCCCACCGGGTCCCTCTTCGGCGGGCTGAAAAATGACCTTGACGGTGCCCGAAAAGTCGCGGTGGGTAGACAAGTAGTAGGCGGTGCCCAGGGCGATCGCCACGTGACCATCGTGGCCGCAGGCGTGCATGACACCGTCGTGCTGAGAGCAGTAGGGTACGGTGTTTTCTTCTTGAATGGGCAGGGCATCCATATCGGCGCGAATGCCCAGCACCGGCCCCGATCGCGTACCTTTAATCACCGCCGCCACACCAGTTTTGGCAATGTTGCGCTGGTGGTCAATGCCCCATTCGGTCAGGCGATCGCAAATAAAGTCAGCGGTCAGCCACTCGTTGAACCCCAGCTCTGGCTTTTGGTGCAGGCCGCGCCGCCAGGCCACCAGCTGGTCTTGCAGCGCTTGAATGGCCGGACGAATGCGATCGCGGTTTACGGGCAGGGGCGGAGCAGTGGTGGCAAACATGGCGCAACGAAGGAAGAAATAGGGCTAAACGGGCCTCGACCCAGGGCAAGAGGCACCCCTACCAGCATAACCAGTCAGCCTTGGCTTCTAGCCCAGCCAAGACCCAGTTCATCATTTGCAGTTTAATAGAGGTGTTCAACCCCACGCATTGCTTACGCTTTATGACGCTCCAGGAACTTCAGGATCAGGCTCTGCAACTCTCGGTCGAGGCCCGTTGGCAACTTGTGCAAACGGTTTTAGACTCGCTGCAGAGAGAAACCCACTGCGCCCTAATGGAGCCCGATCCGGCCTTTCCCGACATCGCCTTTCGTTCCGATGCCGAAAATAGCTGGGTGCCGGTCATCCACGGCACCAGCATTCACGTCAGAACGATTGTAATGGCCGCTCAAGATTGGGAATGGTCAGTGGAGCAAATTGCTGAGGAATATGGCCTTTCTAAGGCTCAGGTAGATGCCGCTCTGGTGTTTTACAACACGCACCGAGACGAAGTGACGAGCGCTGCCCCAGCTGAACTGCCCCAGCCACAACCTGAGAGAACTCCTCAAAAGGCCCCTGAATCAGCTAAGGCATAGGCCGACCCTGTACCCTTCCACAGATACCTCAAAATCGCAGAAGCGCTAGACTGTCAATAATACAGTTACAAATGTTTACAGATGCTTCCCGATTTGATCGGTGCCACCCGAGATTACTGGCGCAAACTGGACCAGGTCGAAGCCGCCTACCGGCGCGACGAGCTGACCCTCGAAGAGGTTGACGCCGAAGTTAAAGCGCTGATGGTAGAGCTGGGCCAAACGCGGCGACAGATATTGCGGGATAGCTGGGCGATCGCGCAAACCTTTGTCAGCCAGCAGAGCGAGGCGCTGGCTGGGGTAGCCGCACTGGGCGTACTGGCCTACGTTTGGCTGGTGGCCAACGGGCAGGCTTAGGCATTCCAGAATGCTGAATTGTGGATTGCCAGGGGCTAGGCGGCACCCGCCACATCGGTCGCCCTAAGCAGCCCACTACAGCGAACAAACCGTCCTATGCTATATTTCATCGACTGAAAGTTGCTCTAGTTCGTCGGATAAAAGATTCTGAAAATCTTCACCACAATGACTGTTTAAAAGAATGGCTGACGAAACCAGCTCAGCTAAAATATCAGCCTTTTGGCTATCTTGTAAGCCCGGCAGTTGAAGCTGATGGACAAGTTCTAATACTCGACCACATTCATCTCCTAATTCTCTAACCAGAACTTTGAGTGTTTTATCTTGAATTGCTAGGGTGCGTATTCCTAACTGCATATTTTACCTGCCTAACCGCTTAGTGGCTTGCTAGATTCCCTTCTCGAAAGCTGCGATTTTTACTTCCCAATGGCGTATAAGACCTAAGTCTGGAAAGTCTTTTTGGCGCTCAATCCTGATCTTTTCCAAGTGCTCTTCAATGCGTCTCTGCAAACTTCTAATCGTTTTTCTATGATTCTTCTTTCCCATAACCTTATAGACGCATCTTGATCATAGTGATTTCTGTGGAGTGTCACCTAGATATGAACGCACAAACTCATCAGCGGCGTCTGGGCTGATTTGCCTCAAAGCTTCCTTAATTTGAAAAATTACGTCTCCGGCTGGGTCGCGGAGTTCTTTGACCCAGCGGTTTACGTTGGCGCGATCGGTGCCCATCGTCACCGCCAGCTTGTTTTGGCTAATGCCGTAAGTCTCCAAAACCTGCCGTAGTGCGCTGCCTGCCCTTCCCATGCCCAAATTTTGGCAGAGGGGGCTAGGCTCGTCCATGTTGCCAAAATGTCAGCGTTCGTTTATGCTGCCAATATGTCAACGTTTTTACTATGCCACACCCTAACCGTTCACTCGTCGGCGCAACTTCCCACCTTCGCCACTCTGCTTTTCTTGCTGCTATGCCACAATCTACCGATGCGCCTGTTGAAGACCGTGAGCCTGTGCAACTGATGGTAATCGGCAGCGCTCAGGGGATTGAAGCCATCGTACAAACGCTGCATCTGCGCGGCTTTGCCCACATCAACGAGTGGAGCGTGGCTATGCCCCACAGCTCCGGCAAACTCATGCGCGTGCTCACTCGTTGGGTGCAGCAGGAGCGCTAAAGCTGCCAATTCTGGTGGCTATGGTCACTACAGCACCCTTTCTAGCTGCTCAATCAGGCGATCGCATTCCTCGATCGTG
>JBARVK010000541.1:0-3261 GCA_049646225.1 Nodosilinea sp. | reverse complement strand
TTGCAGGTGAGACTCGATCTGCACAAAATCTTCAAAGATGCGCTCTTGGTCGTCGGGCGCAATGCCGATGCCGGTATCAGACACCGAGAGCTGAATCATGTGACCGACCTGTTTTGCCGCGACCCGCACCTCTCCCTGCTCCGTAAATTTGAGCGCATTCGAGATAAAGTTTCTGAGGATTTGAGCAATTTTCCCCTCGTCGCTGTAGAGCGGGGGCAGTTTGTCTGGTTCTTCAAACACAAGCGCCACCGAAGCCCCCTGCACCAGCAGCGGCCTCAGCATGCCCCGCAGGGTGGCAAATAAATCGCTCACCTCAAACGAACTGGGCCGCACCTCGGTTTTGCCCGCTTCGACCTTGGCCAAATCCAGGAGATCGTTGACGAGGTCTGACAAACCATCCGCCGCCTTTTGGATGAACGTCACCTGTTTTTCCTGCTCCGAGGACAGATCGCCATCCATGCGGGCCAGCAGCATTCGCGACAACGACAAAATCGAGTTGAGCGGCGTGCGGAACTCGTGGCTCATGTTAGAGAGAAAGCGCGTTTTTAGCTCGTTGGCCTGTTGTAGCGAACTGGCCTTCTCGTCCAGTTCGGCATACAGGGCAATCACGCCGCGGTTGGTGTCTTCTAACTCGTGGTTGAGGTAGGTGAGCTCTTCTTCGCGCTTGCGGAGTTCGGCCATTGCCCGCAGCAGTTCTTGGTTTTGCCGCTGAATTTCGTCGTAGGGGTTTTGGGGCGATCGCCCCATGACGGCCTCTCGAATCTGCTGTAGCTGAAGGTCGGTGAGAATCGGCGATTCCCCTAAGGGGACACGTGGTGAACGCTTTGGCAGGGCTTTGCCCATGCGCACGGTGGTTCCCTGGTCGGTTGATTCAACCTCAAAGGAATCCATCAGTCGGCGCGTGCCTACAATGCCTAGCCCCATGCCTGTAACAGACTGATAGCGTCCCGCTAAAACATCGTTCAAATGCAAAAACCCCCCGCCTTGATCTTGCACCTGAATCACAAAGATTTGGGGACTTTCCTCAACGCTAAACTGCACCGTTCCCCTCTGGGCGTACTGAAACGCATTGCGGGCAATTTCTGAAACCGCCGTGGCCAGCCGCGCCTGATCCTGCACGTCAAACCCCAGCTGCTCGGCTAGCTCGCGGGTTTGCTGCCGCGCCTGCACTACATCTTGCTCGTAGTGAATTTGCAGAGTAAAGAGGGTGGTCATGCTCTCGTTCCTTTCGCCACCAGCATGGTGACATCGTCACGATCACGGTGACAATCGCGGTACAGCACCCCGGAGATAAGGCTGGGATGTTTTTGGCTGAGGCCGGGGTAGCGATCGAGCTTCCACTGCGTACTGATGCCGTCGGAGTGCATGGTCAGCAGCCCGTTGACGTACCAGGGGTAGGTAAACTCTTTAATTTTACGCACTTCATGCCCTACGGTGCCGTTGTAGGAAATCAGGTTGTGGTGTTCGGTCGCCGAAGAAATGCTGGCTGCAATATTGCCGATGCCCGCAAAGCAAACGGTCTGCTGCTCAAAGTTAATTTCAGCGATCGCCAGAGCAGCCCCTCGGGTACTGCGCAACGCTTCGTGGGCCGCTTCGACAATGTGCTGGGGTGACTGGCGATGGTGATCGTGAAACACTCGGATGGCGGCTGAGGCCGCACTAGCCGCCGCCGGACCATGCCCCAACCCATCTACAACTAGAAATAGGCTGCGGTCATCCTCCTCTTGCCAGGCCCAGGCATCGCCAGAGACCTCTTCGCCCAGCTTGGGTAGAGCGACTACGCCGAGTTCAATCATAGCTGGGCGCGAATCCTGCCGCGAAGGACGAGACGATTTTGTCCAGAGGTGGGCGATCAGTGCTGTGCCCTTGTTGGGCTGTGAGTAAATGTCAAAAAAATCAGAGAGGCGGCGAATGGCACCCAGCCCATTGCCTGAGGTTCCGGCGGTCGAAAAACCGTCTTGCAGGCATTCTTCCACATCCACCATGCCAGACCCTCGATCTAGACCCAAAATTTCGATGCCGATGATGTTGTCTTGGGCGATCGCCCGCAGCACGACCACACCACCGCCCCCGTGCAGAATTAGGTTGCTCGCCACCTCGGTCACCAAGATTCCAATCCTGCCGCGCTCGGTTTCTGCAAAGCCAAGCCGGGTGGCTAGGGCTAGAGCGGCTCGCCGGGCTTCCCCAGTTTGACTCTGCTCGGTAATCGCGATCGCTGTAGATTCATTCAATGGGCGTCCTCAGATTACTTCCAGCGTACGACGATTACTCTCGTTCCCTCTCCTACCACAGACTCAATTTCAAACTCGCTGGCCAACCGTTTTGCCCCCCCGAGCCCCATGCCCAGCCCGCCACCGGTCGTAAAGCCATCCCGCAGCGCCATATCAATATCGGCAATGCCCGGCCCCTGGTCTTCAAAGGTGAGCCTGAGCCCTCGCATGCGGCCTACCTGAACTGCTTCTACCTTGACAGTGCCGCCGCCGCCGTAGTCTAGGGTATTGCGAGCCAGCTCGCTGGCGGCGGTGACAATTTTGGTTTGGTCAACTAAACCAAGGCCAATCTCAACAGCAAACTGGCGCACGGCTTGCCGAACCAAAACCACGTCTGTAGAAGATTGAATTTTTATCTCCTCAATCTTCTGCATCGTTCTCTACGTTCCACTGCGTCGCCATGACCTGGGCACTGGCGGATTTGCCTACCGACGATCGCAACAGCGCCATTCCTCTTTCCACATTCAGGGCCGTGCGAATGTCGGTGAGCGACAGCCCTAGCTCTACCAGGGTGATGGCGACGGCAGGCTGCATGCCGACGACCACTGTCTCGGCATCCATAACCCGCGACATTTTGGCAATGTTGCCTAAAATTCTACCGATGAAAGAATCAACAATCTCTAGCGCAGAAATATCAAGTAAAACCCCGCTTGCACTGGTTTGACTAATGCGATTGGTCAGGTCATCTTGCAGCGTCATCGCCAGGCGATCGTGCATATCGACCTGAATGGTGACAAGCAGAAATTCGCCCATTTGAAGGATGGGAATCCGTTCCATCGGTTGCTCCTCTAGCCTACTTACGAGCAATTGTGGTTCCCGTTCGCTTTAATGCCATCAGGAAGGCATCCGCTAAGGTCGCTTTTGTTGTCACATCGGTTAAATCGATGCCGAGATACACGATTGTTTGGGCAATTTGAGGTCGAATGCCGCTGATGATGCAGTCGGCACCCATTAGGCGAGCGGCGGTAACCGTCTTGATCAAATGTTGGGC
>JBARVK010000540.1:0-3570 GCA_049646225.1 Nodosilinea sp. | reverse complement strand
CCCATCTCCCCATCTCCCCATCTCCCCATCTCCCCCACTCCCCATCTCCCCCACTCACACAGCCCGCTCTTACCTCAGGACGATGACACACTCAACCCTTTCCGCTAGCGTAGGGGCTGAATGCTGTGCCGTGAAAGGAAGACGCCGGTTTTGAAGAACGATCCGCTGTGGTTTAAGAACGCCATTATCTATGAGGTGCCGGTGCGCGCCTTTGCCGACAGCAACGGCGATGGCATTGGCGACTTTAAAGGCCTGACCGGGAAGCTGGATTATCTTCAAGACCTGGGCGTGACGGCGATCTGGCTGTTGCCCTTCTTTCCGTCGCCGCTGCGCGATGACGGTTATGACATTGCCGACTACATGAGTGTGAATCCCATCTATGGGACGTTGGACGACTTTAAGGAGCTAATGCAGGCGGCTCACCAGCGGGGCATTCGGGTCATTATTGAGCTAATTATTAACCACACCTCTGACCAACACCCCTGGTTTCAGCGGGCGCGGCGGGCTCCCAAGGGCAGTTCTGAGCGCGACTTCTACGTCTGGAGCGACACCTACGAAAAATACCAGGAAGCGCGGATCATCTTCCAGGATTTTGAGACTTCCAACTGGACCTGGGACTCGGTGGCCAACGCCTATTTTTGGCACCGGTTTTACTCCCACCAGCCCGATCTCAACTACGATAACCCTGCCGTCCAGCAGGCGGTGTTTGACGTAATGGATTTTTGGCTGGCGATGGGGGTCGACGGCCTGCGCATGGACGCGGTGCCCTACCTGTACGAGCGCGAGGGCACCAACTGCGAGAACCTGCCCGAAACCCACGCCTTTTTGAAGCAGTTGCGTCAGCACGTCGACGAAAAGTTTCCCAACCGCATGTTGCTGGCTGAGGCCAACCAGTGGCCCGAAGATGCCGCCGCCTACTTTGGCGATGGCGACGAGTGCCACATGAACTTTCACTTTCCGCTGATGCCGCGCCTGTTTATGGCCCTGCGCATGGAAGATAGCTTTCCGATCGCCGACATTTTGCAGCAAACGCCCGCTATTCCTGACAACTGCCAGTGGGGCCTGTTTTTGCGCAACCACGACGAGCTAACCCTGGAAATGGTCACCGACGAAGACCGCGATTTTATGTATCGGGTCTACGCTCAAGACCCTGAAATGCGGGTGAACCTGGGCATTCGGCGGCGGCTGGCCCCGCTGCTGGGCAACGATCGCCGCCAGATCGAGTTGCTCAACAGCCTGCTGCTGTCACTGCCCGGCACCCCAGTGCTCTACTACGGCGATGAAATTGGCATGGGCGATAACGTCTACGTAGGCGATCGCAATGGCGTGCGCACCCCCATGCAGTGGAACTACGACCGCAACGCAGGCTTCAGCAGCGCCAGCCCCCAGCGGCTGTTTTTGCCGCTGATTGTCGAAGCCGAGTACCACTACGCCACAGTGAATGTCGAAGCCCAGCGGGCCAACCCCACCTCGCTGCTCAATGCCACCAAGCGGCTGATCGCCATGCGCAAGCATTTTCGCGCCTTGGGCAGCGGCGATTTTCAGTTATTGCACCCCGAAAACCGCAAAGTGCTGGCCTTCACCCGCACCTACGAAGACGAAAAAATTCTGGTGATCGCGAACCTATCGCGCTTTGTGCAGACCGTCGAGCTTGACCTGACGGCGTTTAAAGGCTGGGTGCCGGTAGAGATTTTTGGCCGCACCGAGTTCCCCCCCATTGGCGATTCGCCCTATTTCATCAGTATTGGGGCCTACGCGGTCTACTGGTTTACCCTCAAACCCCAAACGGTGTCCCTGCCCGCCACCGATCCCCAAACTGAGTTACCCATGCTGGTGCTCGACGGAGCGTGGCATGGCGCGTTTTCGGGTCGGCAGTCGGCCCAAACCCGCCGGTTTACGACCAGCCTGGAGAATCTGCTGCCCCACTACCTCGCCAACCACCGCTGGTTTGGCGGCAGAACCCGCACGGTACAGGCAATCCGCATTGCCGGGGCGATCGCCATTCCCTACGGGCACAGCCATGCTCAAATGCTGGAGCTGCATGTCGACTACATTCAGGGCAACCCGCAAACCTACGTGCTGTTTCTGGCGGTGGCCGAAGGCGACCAGGCACTTCACCTGCTATCTGAGAACCCCAGTGTGGTCGTGGCTCGCCTCAAGCTGGCCCAAAGCGATACTGTGGCCGTGGTGTTTGACGCGATCGCCGACAAGGCGTTTTTGACCACTCTGCTAGACGGCATTGCCCGGCACCAGATTTATGAAAATGCCACCGGTAGACTGACTGCCACCACCACTGCGCTGTTCGACCAGCTCAGCGGGAGTGAATCCGGTGCCTCCCTTGCTAGCACCGCCGCCAGTGATGACCCGACCTCGCCCTTTGAGCCCACTCTGATAAAAGGCAAACACAACAACACCTCGATCGCCTACGCCAGAGTCGGCGGGGCTAAGACCCAAAATCGTCTGATTCTAAAGCTGTTCCAAAAAGTAGACGTAGGTCAGCACCCGGATCTGGAAGTGCGTCGTTTTTTAGATGACCATCACCACTTCAACAACATCACCTCGATCGCAGGCACCCTGACCTACCAGCGCCCCGCCGCCGAACCGATTACGATCGGTATTCTGCAGGAGTTTATCCCCGATACCCGCAGCACCTGGGACTACACCCTTGACCATCTGCGCGACTTCTTTGATCTCGTTGTCATGGACCAGTCGGATGTGGCCGCAGCACCTATGCCCACGGGCTCACCGCTGGTGCTAGAGCCCACAACTGAAGATAATTCAGACCTCGGCGAGGTCTTTTTTCCACTGCCCTACTGCCCAATCCCCTCGGTTGAGTCTCAAATTCCGGCCTGCAAGGCGATCAATAGCTACCTGGCCAATATGCAGCTGCTGGGACAGCGCACCGCTCAGCTCCACACCGCCCTCACGGTCGATGCTGACAACCCAGACTTTGCTCCCGAACCCTTTACCTCGCTCTACCAGCGATCGATCTATCAGTACAGCCGCAACCTGACCGGACAGGTCTTTTTACTGCTCAAAAATCGGTTGAATACGCTCCCTCCCGATACGCGATCGCTGGCCACGGTCGTTTTGAACCAGCAAGAGGTCTGTCTACAGCGGTTTCAAGCAGTCTTAGATCAAAAAATTACGGCCCTGCGGATTCGCTGCCACAACGACTACCACCTAGAGCAGGTGCTCTACACCGGCAAAGACTTCTTTATCATCGACTTTGAAGGCGACCCGGCCCGCAGCCTCAACGAGCGCCGCATGAAGCGATCGCCCCTGCGGGACGTAGCCGCCATGCTGCAGTCGTTTTACTACGCTGTCAATACGGCCCTTGACAATGAAATCGAAAGCGGGATCAGCCAGCCCGAGCAGCGGCATCAGCTCCAGCGATGGGCCGAGTTTTGGTACCGCTGGGTCAGCACAACCTTTATTCAAGCCTATCTGGCCACCGCCACCCGCGATGGCTTTTTGCCTCAAACCCAGCAAGAGCTAGAGGTGCTCCTCGACAACTATCTGATCGAGCAGGCTATTTACAACCTGGGCCGGGAGCTAGTCGACCGATCG
>JBARVK010000539.1:0-4279 GCA_049646225.1 Nodosilinea sp. | reverse complement strand
CTTCTGCAAGTGTCTGGGTCATTCCCACGAAAGTGGGAATCCATCGAGAGCAAGATGCCCGTTGTAGATTCCCGTCTTCACAGGAATGACGGACAGATAGCTGTCATAATGACAAGTTTACAAAAGTGGGATGCACCCTTTTCTCGAAGCGCCGAGCGCTTTTCTCCGAGCGCCTCAAAAGCAGCCCGTAGGGTGGGCACCGCCAGCCCTGTCAAGGCGTCCCAAAAACAGAGATTTTAGCTCATTAAACCATCCGAAAGCTCGATTAGGCGTAGGGGGTGTTCCCGACCCTAGGCCAACTCGGTGAGGGTGAGTGCACTTTGTCCTGGCCATAACGCACCGCTTACATCAAGCGAGATGCTCGATATAGTGAGTGGTGCATTGCGGCCCAAAAGCAAAACCTGTGAGGCTTTGCGCGGATTTGTAGGCTGCGAATGCATCCTACGTTTGGAGCAGGCTGCGATCGCGCTTACCTGGCCGAAAAATTGTCTGGAATATCTTCAAGCCGCTCAATTTCCAGCTCTCGACCAAGCGCTTTGAGCTGAGCCAGGCTTAACTTCGCCTCGGTCTTGCCCGCAATCCAGCGTTGATAGGTAGAGCGGGGGATGCCGCAGCGAACCGCCAACTCATCTTGAGTCAGTTTGGTGCGCTCTAACCTCAAAACCTCTATAGGAGAGAGCTTTGATTCTGATTGCGGAGCGCTTTCGTCAGCCATTAGACAACAATAGGGGTCTCAATTCAAAGCCTCAGATTGACATATTTGAAATAAAGCCTCAAAATGAGACATAGGCTTCTAGGGAAGGCTGTATCGCATTCTGCGTGTCCTTCTCCTGCTGTCGTGCCCCATTCTACCGTTACCGATCATGTTCTTGTGCCATCTGCATGTGCAGGGGCCAGTTTTTGCTGCCCATGGGGTGACTCTGGGCGGTGGGTTACGGCGGAGCGACAGGTTAACGGGGGTAACAGGAGCGCATAGCCGCCTAACCCACCCTACGAGATACGTTCAATTTTGCTGTTGAGGAATCTTTAAAGATGCTGCAAACTCAATCGTTTTGCTCGCCCCCGGCAACGGAGGCAGCCCCGGCTCTGCTGCTTAGAAACCCGATCGCGGTGGTGCGCCATCGCCGCCTGCGGCACTACCTGGTCGGTGCACCCGACCATGCCTAACAGGCGATCGATCGACTGACCTGCTGGGCTATCTAGAGCGCATCAGCTGGAGCCATGCGATCGATATCCCCGCCAACGGCCTGATCATTCGCCCCGATGCGGGCGACGTGCTGCGCTACAGCCAGCGCGATCGCCCAACCGATTAATGCCCATTGGCGGCGGTATTCACCAGCAGCACCCCCTGGCTGTCGCGCAGCTCAAAGGAGCGCAGGTCGTCGGGCTGTGAGCCCAGAGTTACCCCCGGCGTGGTCAGGGCCACCCGCCAGGCCGCCATATCGAGTTGGAGCCAGTCGCCCAGGTTGACCATCATCGGTGAACCGCCCATGTGGGCCACCATCACCACCTCCTGGGGTGGGCTGTGGTCGGCGGCGTGGGGCTCAATGCGGTAGCCGTAGAAAATGGTGCGCTCGTCGTCGCTGATGCGGTTGAAGCGATCGCGGCCAATCAAATTCTCTCGCAGCCAGGGGCGCTGCCGCCGAAACTCCCGCAGGGCCTGGCCAAAGTAGCCGCGATCGGGGTTGGCCTGGTCGAAGTAGTGGGCCACATTGCAAATGTCGTGGCCGTCTTCCATGAAAGCCATGGCAAACTGCTTCAGCTTGGGCACATCGAGGGTGGCCAAAAACCGGGGCAGGCTGGGCTGGTTCAGCTCTTCGAGGGCGGGCACTTCGCACACGGTGCTATCGGCTCCCTCGCCCAGGCAGTGCTGGCAAATTTGGGCCACCTGCTCCAGGTTGTAGTCGGTTTCAACCATCGCCTCGCGCAGGGCATTGGCAAAATCTTTGAGCTGCTCCAGGGTTTCAAACCCCAGGGATTTGAGCTGAGGGAAGGCGTGGGGCTGGCGGTATAGCTCTGGCTCAATTTCCCAGTCTAAAAAGCCCACCTCTTCTGAAACTACCTTGACCCCGTAGCGATCGTCGGTGTTGCGGAAAAAGCCCCAGGGGGTTTCCAGGCTGGCGTTGAGAAAGTCCATCGGCAGGCCGGGGCTAAAGCCGTGCACCCACAGCAGCGTAGCCGAGTTGTTATAGGCCCGGTTGAGGGCCTCGGGCAGGGTTTTGCCCAGGTTCCAGTTGATGTCGGCATCGAGGTCGATCTGGTTGCCCCGGCGCACAGTGTCGTGGTTGCCGCAGCCGGTAATCCAGTGGTCGCCCTGGAAGATCACCTCGCACACCCGCCGCCACTTGCGGTCCCAAAACCCCTTCAGGGTGGGTGTGTTGTGGGCAAAGATCAGCGGCCCCCACTGAAACGAGCCCGGCTTGGCCTCGATCAGCTCGCGGTAGGTCGATTTTTCTTCCCAGCCCGGCTCGGGCCAGGGGCGACCATCCTCAAAAATGGTGAACATGCGCCGCCGATAGCCCTGAATATCTTGCACCACGTCACTCATGGCCAGCAGGTACACATCGTCCTGCTCGACCCGACCACTGAGGGGGTTAAAGAAGCGAAAATCCTGACCGCCATCGACGCGAATGCCGTCGGCCCCGGTGTTGATTTTGCGCCGCTGCATCTCCAGCAAAATGGCGCGCACCTGGGGCAGCTGATGGTTGAGGTCTTGGCCGTACATGTTGGGCCCCTTGAAGAACTGCTGAGTGAGCAGCTCAATGCCCTGGTTGTCGGCGTGGCCGTAGACCAGGTCGTAGATCAGCTGAATGGGCCCGGTGGAAAAGGTGTGCAGGGTAGCGATAAACTCCACGATCTCATCGGGCCGCAGGCTGCCCAGCACCGTGGGGTTGGTGGCCGCCGACCCCAGAATGGGCACGTCGTAGCCCCAGTTTTGGGTATTGGGCTGGCGCAGGGTGACAGTCAGCCCAGTGCTGGCGGCTTCGTCGTCAGCATCCTCAGTGCTACCGTCTTCGACAACGGCGAAGAACTCGTGCTCGATGTTGGTGTCTTCGCGGCGGTACTCAATGGTGGGTTCCACCGGCAGCAGCTGCACCGCCTCATAGCCGGTGTAGGCGGCCTCGGCGGGGGTGAGCTCTTCGCCAGCGGCCAGCTTGTCAGAGATGCGTTTGTAAATGCGGGTTAGCCCCTCCAGGCTGCCCTCAGCGGAGGCCGTTTTGACGTGGATTTGCAGAATGTTGGTGGGGGCAGGCACGCGGGGAATTTCGGGATCGATGCCGCCTTTGGGGGCGGAGCTGCGGGCTAGGTAGCCCAGGTCGGCCCGCCGCTGCTGCACCCGCTTGAGGTCGTACACCTCCGCCGGAGCAAACACACCATAGGGCAGCGAGTAGGCCAGGGGGTCGCGAATGTAGTGGAGTCGCCCTTCGGCGTCGATGTAGCGCAGCCAGTAGAAGCTACCGGCGCGACCGCGGCTGCCGGGCTTCACCCCCGCCACCACCGCCCAGACGAACTCCCCCTGCTGCATCACCGGCAGGCGATCGCGCTGAAACCTGAGCGTCTGCTGAGCAGAGCGAAAATCGATCGGCTGCAGCGGGGTGAGAATTTCTAGCTCCAGGGTGCGCTCCGACTGAATGATGTCGGCGACCAGTTCCGGCGTCCAAAAGCCAAACTCAGTCAGCCCGTCGCGGCGATAGTGAGCACCCAACCGGCGCGCCAGCCGCTGCCCCCGATTGAAGTAGGTATCGTCAGACTGGGCCACGCCCGAGGCCCAGTCGAGCACGGTTCGGGTTTCATCTTCAACCAGATAAACCAGGGGCTGGAGGGCAGGCTGAACAACAGGGGGCAAGGTGGGGGCTGAATCTTTAACGGTCACGGTAGGTCTACACGCTCTCGACGACGCTTTGGCTGCCGATAGTCTAGCAAGCGTCCTTCCCGGCCCGAGTGACTTCAGTCTTAGGTTTATCTAATTTATATCCAAGGGCAGAGGCTAGCAGCCCCCTGAGGCGGGCCGTTCGGTTCAGCGCTGCCGATCCAAGCCTTTTGATCTTTTTTCATCTGAGTAATCAAAATTAATGTATTCAAACGCACCCTTGCTCGTAACTGAGGCGAGGGTAGATTGGTGGGCCTGGGCAGCGGATTGGGCTAAGGCTTGCTCAAGGGCATCCGCGAAAGTGATGGTCAGAGTTTTGGTTATGGCTGTCGTTACATCTGCGCTGACACCTTCGAGAAATGCGATCGCCCCTGGCCCGTACCCCCCCTTTCGGTTCACCCTACACAC
>JBARVK010000538.1:0-2068 GCA_049646225.1 Nodosilinea sp. | reverse complement strand
AGGCAGCTTAATCTCGCCTTGAGAAACTTGCTTTCAGGCACCAGGTGCCTGAGCGATGAGCACAAACTTCTGCTATTTGCTTAGAATGCACCCGGTGCCTTTGGCCGAGACCCTGGATCAATCGGTTGGTGAAGCCTAAGCTACGCTACTGTAGCTCGATCGCGCTGCAATTCCTGAATCCGCTCCAGGCTGCCCACCGGAATTGCCTTGATCAGGTCCTGGGTGTAGGGGGTCTGGGGCTGGCGGTAGATCTGCTCGGCGGGACCAATCTCTTCGATGCGGCCCTGGTTCATCACCATAATGCGATCGCTCATAAACTTCACCACCGCCAGGTCGTGGGAAATAAAAATGTAGGTGAGGTCAAACTCCGCCTGCAGTTCTTTCAGCAGGTTGAGCACCTGGGCCTGCACTGACACATCCAGCGCCGACACCGACTCATCGCAGATGATGAACTTAGGGTTGAGCGCCAGGGCGCGGGCGATGCACACCCGCTGGCGCTGGCCACCCGAAAACTCGTGGGGGTAGCGGTTCATGCAGGTAGTGGGCAGCCCGACGCGATCGAGCAGGTAGGCGACCCGCTCCAGCTGGTTGCGCCTGCTTTTGATCACGCCATGTATTTTGAGCGGTTCAGCGATCGCCGCCCCAATACTCATCCTGGGGTCTAAAGAACTATAGGGGTCCTGAAAGACAATCTGCATGTCGCGGCGCAGCTGCCTGAGCTGCGAGGAGCCTAAGCTCAGCACGTCGAGGCCCTCAAACCAGATCTTGCCGCTCAGGGTGGGCACCAGCCGCAGTAGAGCGCGGCCCAGGGTGGTTTTGCCGCAGCCCGACTCGCCCACCAAGCCAAAGGTTTCACCCTTTTGAATCTGAAACTACACATCCTGCACGGCCATGACGTGGCGGTGGGTTTTGCCAAACACGCCCCGCACGGGATAGCCCACCTGCAAATTTTCCACCGCCAGCAGGGGGCCGTTGGCGGCCAGGGTTTCGGCCCGCGCCGCCAGCTCGGCCTCGGTGACGGGGGCAAAGCGGGCCTGGGCCTCGGTATTGAGGGTACGCTCGTGCAGGGTGGTACCGGGCTGGCTGCCGTTGGGCGGGCTGACCTCAGTAGTCATAAAATCGGTCACGGTGGGCAACAGCCGCAGCCGTCGGTTGGGCTGGGGACGGCAGGCCAACAGCCCTTTGGTGTAGGGATGCTGGGGTTGGGCAAAGATATCCCACACCGGCCCTGCTTCAACAATATTGCCCTGGTACATGACCGCCACCTGGTCAGCGATTTCGGCGATGATGCCCAGGTCATGGGTGATAAAAATGAGCGACATGCCCCGGCGATCGCGCAGGTCGCGCAGCAGGTCGAGAATGGTGGCCTGCACGGTGACATCGAGGGCCGTAGTCGGTTCGTCAGCAATCAGCAGGTCGGGGTTGCAGGAGATCGCCATGGCGATCATCACCCGCTGAATTTGGCCCCCGGATAGCTCGTGGGGGTAGCGATCGAGAATGGCCTGCTGACGGCGAGCGACCTCTTCTTGCAGCGATATATCGTCGAGGCGGGGCTTTTCGGCTTTCACAGTGGCCGCTAGTTCGCTGTCGGCGGGCAGCAGCTGCACCTCTTGCAGCCGCGCGATCGCCTGCTTACAGGCCTCTGCTTTAGACATATCCTGGTGTTGGCGAATCGCCTCCACCATTTGAAAGCCAATCGTATACACCGGGTTCAGCGAGCTCATCGGCTCCTGAAAGATCATCGAAACTCGACCGCCCCGATAGCGTTGCAGCTGAGCTTCGCTCAGACCGCAGAGATCGACGGGGTTGCCTTTGCCATCGTCAAACCAAATTTCGCCATTGACCACTTTGCCCGGCGGGCTGGGCACCAGCCCCATCACCGCCAGCGAGGTCACCGACTTACCCGAGCCCGACTCGCCGACAATGCCGAGGGTTTGCCCCCGTTTTACCTGAAACGAAATGTCGTTAACGGCCTGAATCTGCTGATTATCGACCTCAAAGTGAACGGTCAGGTGCTGAACGTTAAGAATGGTGTCGTTCATTGGGTATTTTCAGGCAGACAATCAGG
>JBARVK010000537.1:0-2428 GCA_049646225.1 Nodosilinea sp. | reverse complement strand
AACCACCGTTTGCCCCTACAGGTTGGTCTGCTGAATATCGGGGGCGTGGAATTCGGATTTGGTATTACGGGTAGCTAAAAATAATCCTGTGCGGTGCATTGCTAGCGCAAATTCACCCTACATCCTTAATGAAAATACGATGCGCCGTTGATATCAAATGTCGCCCCAGTAGCATGGGGCGCTAGCCCCGCCACCAAGAAGGCCACCAGGTTGGCAATATCCTGAGGCTCCGCCGGAGCCCCCATCGGGATGTCGCGGGTGACATACTCAGCCCCACGTTCGACCATCACCTGCTCAATGCGATCGGTACGTACAAACCCCGGCGCGATCGCGTAGGCCCGCACACCATCCTGGGCAAACCCCTTCGCCAGGGTACGCGTTAGCCCAATCACCCCTCCTTTAGAGGCCGCGTAAGCCGCATACTCTGGCCCATCACCTCGAAACGCAGCTCGACTGGCCAAATTCACCAGGGTGCCGCCGTTTTGGGTTTGAAAGTGGTGAATGGCCTCCCGACACAGATCGGCCATGGCAATTAGGTTGACCTGTAGCGTTTCCTGCCAAGCGACGGACCAATGATCCCAGTCGTCGGTCATCGAGGCGGCGGGCATCGTTGCCGCATTATTGACCACAGCGCTGATGGTTCCTTGCCAGGCCAGAGCCTGCTGCCACAGCGCTAGGGCAGCTCCTGGCACCGCTAGATCGGCCTGCACGAGCGCAATGCGCCCCTGACCCAACTCGGCGGCAATCTGATTGGCCTCGGCCTCCCCCTGACCATAGTGGATCAAAACAGCTGCCCCTGCTCTGTGCAGGGTACGGGCGATCGCCTCGCCAATACCTCGAGAACCACCCGTTACCAGCACCGTCTTGCCCTGCAAATCAATCAAAGTCATAACCATCGCTCGTTAGTGGTGAGGCGCCCAGACCTTTCACAATCCAGTCCAGCTCCCATAGTCGGGGATTCAGGCTCAATCGCAATCTATAGAGAAGACAAACCCAGGCAGAATGTAAAGATATTTGCAATATTACTTTACATTGCGTTACAATACGGGAGAGCAGTAAGCAACGGAGAGCATCCTATGACCACTAGCGGTTACACCACCGAAGACGGCGGTCGCCTCAATAACTTCGCCGTTGAGCCCAAGGTTTACGTCGATGACACTCAGCAGTTTGGCTTCAACGAATATGCCGAAAAACTGAATGGTCGTTTAGCCATGATTGGTTTTGTGTCGGCGGTGCTGTTCGAAGCTGCTACGGGTCACGGTATCGTCACTTGGCTGACCAACCTATAGACGCGCACGCACGGCGTTTGCATCCTTCACATTGACCGCCTTAATTTTCTCCATCAAATAAAGTCATCGTTCTCAGACCCACAATCCAAATGTCCATGTTAAATTAAGTAACAGGATATTGATTTTTGCCCCTCTATACACCTTAGGAGATATCCATCATGGAAACCAACGAATCCAAGTTCGGCTTTGTTGACTTCGCAGAAACCTGGAATGGTCGTCTGGCTATGCTGGGCTTCGTCATCGGTGTCGCTACCGAGTTCCTGACTGGTCAGGGCATTCTGTCTCAAATCGGCATCATGTAGGCTACGACTCTACTAAACAACTGAATATTTAAAAGAAGGGGAAGCGCTATGTGTGCTTCCCCTTCTTTTAGTTAAGCCGGTGGCTTTGGCCATACAGCACGATTAGCGTCGGATAGGTTGCCGCCAATGCCAACCTAAGCAGGTCAATCAATCCTTAGATCTAGGCAAACGATCGCATCTGATCCTTTGATTTGGGGGTAAAGTCCCTAGAATAGGAATAGTCCACCTATCACTTTGGCAAAACTAACCTATGGAAACCCTTGCACTTACTCCCCCCAATGTGGAGCAGGTCTTAGACGAACTCCGCCCCTACCTGCTAGCCGACGGTGGCAACGTCGAATTAGTCGAGATCGATGGCCCTGTCGTTAAGCTCCGCCTTCAGGGGGCCTGCGGATCTTGCCCCAGCTCGGCGATGACGTTGCGCATGGGCATTGAGCGCCGTCTGCGCGAGTTTATTCCCGAAATTGCCGAGATCGAACAGGTGTTTTAGCACCGCTTACCCATGCCGACATCCTTCGATAACGGTGCGCTACGCCTGAGTCGAAGGATTTTTCGTGTTTGCTGATATCCTGTTGTATTGGCAAGGATTGGCCTCGAATGTCGGTGGCCTTTTTATGGATAGCGTTTAGGGGATTGCTGTGCTCGACTTAAGGCAGATACGGGAAAATCCGGAGCGTGTACGGGCAGCCCTAGGCAAGCGGGGGGACTACGATCTAACACCGCTGTTAGCCCTAGACCAGCAGCAGCGCCAGCTAGAAACAGCGCGATCGCAGCTACAGGCCCGCAGCAACGAAATTGGCAAGCAGGTGGGCCAAACCATTAAGGGTGGTGCCTCCC
>JBARVK010000536.1:0-3162 GCA_049646225.1 Nodosilinea sp. | reverse complement strand
GGCCTCACCTTCGCCGACCTCGAAGCCAAAGTCGGCTGCGACGAGGTGTGGATCGCCTCTGTTTTCTACCGCCAGGCCAGCGCCTCGGTAGAAGAAGCCACCAAAATTGTCGAAGCGCTGGGAGCAGATTCTGCTCTGATTGAGGCTCTGACCGAGTTTCCCGTCAAAGGTGGCCTGGATCCTGTTATTCCCACCGACCCACTGATCTACCGCTTCTACGAGATCATGCAGGTCTACGGCATGCCGATCAAAGCCGTGGTGCACGAAAAGTTTGGCGACGGCATTATGAGCGCCATTGACTTCACCCTCGATGTCGAGAAAGAAGAGGATCCCAAGGGCGATCGCGTCAAGGTGATCATGAACGGCAAATTCTTGCCCTACAAGAAGTGGTAAACCCAATTTACGCGTCCTGACTCACAACTCCTAAGGCTGTTAGCCAACGCTGACAGCCTTTCCTATGCCCTGTTCGGTAAACCCTATCCCGATTCCAGGTCTACCCATTTACCCGCCTACCCACCCCATCGATCCATACCCCTATGCCCACTCCCATCGTCCCCCCATTTACCCGAGAAACCGCGATCGCCAAAGCCCGCATGGCCGAAGACGCCTGGAACAGCCGTGACCCCGATCGCGTGGCGCTGGCCTATACCGAAGACAGCCACTGGCGCAACCGGGCCGAAATCTTCCAGGGCCGCGACGCCATTCGCGAATTTCTGCGCCGCAAGTGGGATAAAGAACTCGACTATCGCCTGGTCAAAGAAGTGTGGGCCTTTGGCGACAACCGCATCGCCGTGCGGTTTCAGTACGAGTGGCACGACGACGCGGGGCAGTGGTACCGCGCCTACGGCAACGAAAATTGGGAGTTCGACGAAAACGGCCTCATGCGCCGCCGCGAAGCCAGCATCAACGATAAGCCAATTGCAGACTCAGACCGCCGCTTCTTCTGGGATACCTCCGGCCCGCGCCCGACGGATCACCCAGGGCTGATTGACTCGCCGGTCTAACTCACCGCCGCTGAGGAGCACGCTTTCTGTTCGAATTAGCAACGTGGTCATCGGTTGCCCCAGGCTCTGAAATGGGTCAATCATAGCCTCACCCAGCGTACCGCCAGTACGTTCAGCTTTTCCCTCTCTGGGTAGACCTCGGCTGCGCTAACCTCTGGGATGCTAAGGGGTAAACATTGTGTATAGTGGGGCTCCCTATGGCGGCAATGAATCAGTTCAAGACTTTGGCGCTGCTGGCGCTGCTCAGCGGGCTGATTGTGCTAGCGGGCTATCTGCTCGTCGGCGACGAAACGGGTTTGTACTACGGTCTGGGCTTTGCGGCGGTGAGCAGCTTTGGCTCGTGGTACTACTCAGACAAAGCGGCCTTGGCGGCGTTTAAGGCCCAGCCCACCCCCCCAGAAGAAGCCCCAGAGCTATTTGCCCGACTGGAGAAGCTGTGCGATCGCGCTGGCATTCCCACCCCTGCCCTCTACCTGGTACCGTCGGAGTCGCCCAATGCCTTTGCCACCGGGCGCGACCCCAACCACGCGGCGATCGCCCTGACCAAAGGCCTCATCGACCTGCTGCCCGACGATGAGTTGGACGCCTTTATTGCCCACGAACTCACCCACGTGCGCAACCGCGATACCCTGACCCAGGCGGTGGCGGGCACCCTGGCCGGGTCGCTGACCTTTTTGGGCCGCATTCTCACCTTTGGGGCGCTGTATTTTCCGGTAGCGCGAGCTGGTGGACGGCGCGGCAACAACCCGATCGCCATCCTGTTTTTGCTGGTGGTTGGGCCAATGGCCGCTGGGCTGATTCGGATGGCCATTTCCAGAACGCGGGAGTACGCCGCCGATGCCGGAGCCGCTGAAATTACTGAAAATCCCCTGGCGCTGGTGCGGGCTCTAGAACGGCTGGAGGAGATGGGTCAGAAGGTGCCTATCCACGGTAATCCAGCTTTTGCACCGCTGTTTATCATCAACCCGCTCTCCAAGGAGGGAATGATGACGCTGTTTATGACCCACCCATCCACAGAAGATCGCATCAAGCGACTGAAAGAAATAGCCGAAAACGCGATCGCCGAGGCCGCCGATACGAAAGCGCTCAGCGCCCAGGCCTAATCGCATTAGGTGCTACCTTCCTTAAACTCCACACTGGCTAGTGCTTAGCGGCCTAGCACTTCACCCACCGCAGATCTGAGCTTGACAGACCACCAGGTCTAGTCACTTTTGCTGTGGACCAGGAAGCCTAGGAAACTCCAGCAGTCGGCATATAGCCATGGCCACTCAAGTTAGGACGAGGTAGAACCGTCATTCCCGTGGCCACGGGAATCCACTTCAGAGCAACTACTCCAGCCTGGATTCCCGCCTGCGCGGGAATGACAGTCCAGAATCATCTCGGACAACACCTCCTAGTCGTGACGGCTACGACTATATCTCTGCAAACCGAGTAGCGACGGGTGATGGCCATATCAGAAAGGTAGAGACACTTGTCTGAGCATCTCTACCTCTGTGAAGTTTAAGGGTGTGAAACTCACCGTCGAGATGGCCTACCTGAGCGCCCCATCGGTACTGGGAGTACCATGCTCTAGCCGATACCAGGCATCCTGGCTGGCGTGTTTTGCCTTGTCCCAGCCCAGGCTGTTGGAGCGATGGGTTTGCTCGTAGCGCTGGCGCAGATGAGGCTCGGCCTGCTGGTAGGTCATCCCCTGGGGGTAGTAGGTCGAGTAGCCCTCGTAGCCGGTGCGGTAGGCGGGGCTGTAATCGTCGTAGGTGTAGGCCGAGTCCACGTAGGGCCGGGTGTGGTAATTGTCGCGCCAGTAGGCATCCTCTACTGTGGGGTCAAAGGTTTCGGCCACGCTCTTGCCCAACAGCCCCCCGGCTGCGGACCCAATTACAGCTCCGACAGCTCCGCCAATAGGGCCACCCACCGCAACACCAACGGCGGTGCCAATCACGCCTGCACCAGCGGCCCCAACCCCGGTACCCACGGGGTGAGATCCATGTTCACCCGTAATCGGGTCGGGATTGGTGTCGTGATCGTGTTTAGGAGGATGGTGCTGAGGATCACGCCTAGGATCAAGGTTGTCGTTAACGCTCATTTTAATAAATTCCTTGCTAAGAATCGGTTTTTAACAGTGGCCAATCAGCGCGACTGAGCACTGTTAGGACTGCTT
>JBARVK010000535.1:0-1891 GCA_049646225.1 Nodosilinea sp. | reverse complement strand
ATCCTAAGGGTCTTTTCAGGAATCCTGGGATCGACAGCCCCAGCCCCCGTTTACCCGATCGCCCCATGGCCGCTTTTTACGATGCGTTTGTCTCCTACGCGCGGGCTGATAGCAAAGCCTTTGCGATCGCCCTCAAAGAGCAGCTCAAAGCACAGGGCCTGAGCCAAATCTGGCTCGACTTAGACGACATTCCTTCAGCGACCGACTGGCAGAGGCGCATTGATGACGCCATCGAGCGATCGCATCAATTTGTCTACATCATTTCGCCCTCGGCGATGGCCTCGCCCTACTGCAAAGTGGAGCTGGAGCGGGCGATCGCCTACGGCAAGCGCATCATTCCGCTGCTGCACGTGGGCGGGGGCGACAGTGCCGCCTGGGCCTCCTATGACCCCACCGGCTGCGCCACCATTCGCCTGCTCAACTGGATCTGGTGCCGCGACGGGGTTGATGACTCGGCCCAGTACCTCGAAAAGCTCAGCCGCACCCTGCACGTTTGCGACGAAAAGACGGGGGCTGAGCAGCCCGAGGTGAAAGCCTACCTGCACCAGCACACCACTCTACTCACCCAGGCCCTGGGGTGGGCTCGCCGCCATCGCGAAACCCGATTTTTGCTGGTGGGCCGCGATCGCCAGGTTGCAGAAACCTGGCTGCAGACTCGCACCATTGAGGGGGCACCGCTGCCCTGCACCCCCACCGACCTGCACTGCGAATTTATTACCGAGAGCATTAAAAACGCCAGCAACCTGATGACCCAGGTGTTTTTGTGCCACAGCGACCAAGACCAGGCCCCAGCGGAGCAAATTCGTCGCTCCCTGCTGCGCCAGGGCATAACAGTGTGGAACTACCGCACCGACATTCAAACCAGCCAGGACTACAACAGCGCCATTGCCCATGGCATCGAAGAGGCCGACAACGTGGTGTTTTTGCTGTCGCCGCCCTCGGCCCAGTCGCCCTACTGCCAGCAGGAGCTGGCTCAGGCCCTGGCGCTCAACAAGCGGGTGATTCCGGTGCTGGCGGCAGCGGTGGAGCCAGAGCTGGTGCCAGAGGGGTTGCGAAACCTTCAGCACATTGACCTGACCGACAACACCCAGGCCAGCGACTACCGTGCTGACGAGAGCCAGCTACTCAAACAGCTCAACACCGATGCCGCCCACCACACCGAGCACAAAACCTGGCTGGTGCAGGCGCTCAAGTGGCAGCGGCAGCAGCAAAACCCCACCCTGCTGCTGCGGGGCTACAACCTGCGCCGGGCCGAAACCTGGCTAAAGGTGGCCCGCACCCACCGCCACCCGCCCACTGAGCTGCACGAGCAGTTTATTGCCGAGAGCCTGCGCCAGCCGCCCAATCCGGCGCTGGATGTGTTTATTTCCTACTCGCGGGTAGATTCTGACTTTGCCCGCAGGCTGAACGATGCCCTGCAAACCCAGGGCAAACGCACCTGGTTTGACCAGGAGAGCATCGCCACCGGCACCGACTTTCAGCAGGAGATTTACCGGGGCATAGAAAGCTCGGATGTGTTTGTGTTTGTGCTGTCGCCGGAGTCGATTAACTCGCCCTTTTGCGCCGATGAGGTGGAGTATGCCCAGGGGCTAAATAAGCGCATGGTGACGGTGCTGCATCGGCCTATTGACGTGGCCGACCTGCACCCGGTGCTGGCCAAGCTGCAATGGCTCGATTTTCGCGAGCACGATGGCGACTTTCAGGCGAATTTTGCCGGGTTGCTGCGAACGCTGGATACAGATCGGGAGCATTTGGAGACCCATACGCGGCTGCTGGTGCGATCGGGCGAGTGGGACAGGCGGGGGCGCGATGAAAGTCTGCTGCTGCGGGGGCAAGATTTAGAAACAGCGGAAACCTGGCTAACGACTAACGCAGCGGTAGAGCCTCAGCC
>JBARVK010000534.1:0-1611 GCA_049646225.1 Nodosilinea sp. | reverse complement strand
CGCTGAGGCTGCGCAGGCTGCCCAGGTAGGGTTTAGTGGCGTCAAAGGCGGGGTCATGGTGGAGGTCAAACACCTGGTAAACCAGGGCCAGGGTGGCACCCACGTTGAGGTAAAAGTAGCCATTGTTGGGGTCAGGAAACGCCGCCGTGGCCTGATCAAACAAAAAGAAATCGGCCAGAGGGTCGTGGGGCGAGGGGGCCAAAATGCTGGTCATGGGGACGACCCCAGAGGTGATGGCCAGGGTGTCATCGGTGACCCAGCCGTAGCTGCCAACGCTGAATTCGGGTAGGGAGTCATCGTTGCTCCCGCCAGAGCGCAGCTCCCAACTGGTAGCGGGCTGCTGGTTAACCGTGCGAGGGTTAACCGCAAGACCAACGCTGGGCAACAGGTAATCGAGGGCGGCCAGGGTGTTTTCGGCGGTGGGGCGATCGCTGGTTTGTAGCAGCAGCCCTAGCCCCACGTACGGCAATGGTCCCCCCTCGGTGGGAAAGGCGGCGATCGCCACGTCCCCATCCATCCAGCCAAACACATCCTGGTCGAGGTCTAGCCCCGTGGCCAGGGTAAAGAACGATCGGGCTGTGGCCAACCCCTCTCGGGTGAAGTCGCTGGCGTTTTCCAAAAGTCGGGAGAGGCCGCGCCAGACCCCGGTCACATCGCGACCGCTGATCAGCAAAAAGGTGGAGGCAGGCAGCAGCGATAGGGGGCTGTCAGCACTGGCCACGCTGGGGGTAAGGCCAAAGGTAAAGGGCACCGCATCGTAGTAGTAGCGCCCGCGAAACTGTAGGCCAGTCGCCAGGGGGTAGACCAAGCCCTCCAGGGTGCCGCCAAAGTTGAGCGATCGCAGAGTTTGTAGCGTGTCGGCATCCAGCGTCGGGACCGGCGGCAGCCCAGGCACAGCCGCTGGAGCCAGGTCGTAGTTCAGCAGCTCCAGGGCGTTGCCGTAGACCGCAAACAGGGCTCGGCTCCGCTGACGGTTAGCCAGCGTGCGCTGAAACTCGCGGCTGGTGGCCAGCGATGCGGCGTCGCCCGTCTGGCGCAGGCGCAGGTATTGCTCAATGGCGGCGGAGCTCTCGGCGGTGACTAGCGCATCGGGCAAAAAGGCGACGGCTAACCCGCTAGGGCCAAAGGTGGGTAGGGGCATCGGTACCTCTACCTCCATTTCAGTCTCGTCATGGAGTGGGCTGACGGTGAGCGGCAAACCCACCCCGCCACCAAACCGCCAAATCTCAGGGCGATCTTTGAGTAACTCTTCTCCCTGAAAGTCGAATTCTCCGTCGTCCAGAGAAGTTGGAACGGCTGGGGCTTCATCGACGCAGGGTTCTGTCTCGACTTCGTCGGAACCACAGGCTGGATCAATCTCGCTCTCGGGCCATTCCTCAAGCCATTCCTCAGGTGCAGGGGCGGGCCAGTAGTAGATATCGGTACCCTGGGCGGAGGTGACTTCGGGGGTCACCTCCTGCAGTTCAAAAAAGGTGGTGCGAAAGCCTTTAAAGGCTTGGGTGTTGGCGATCGGGGCCACCATAACGGCGTAGTCGGTGATCGTAGCCGCCGCTTCGGGCGCGGCAGGCAGTAGGGCAACGACAGCGGTTTCGCCTACCCAGGGGGCAATAT
>JBARVK010000533.1:0-8182 GCA_049646225.1 Nodosilinea sp. | reverse complement strand
CCATAACGCAGATGCGATCGCCCAAAAATATGGCCTCTTCAATATCGTGGGTGACAAAAATCACTGTCGTCTTCAGATCGTCCCAGATATCGAGCAGCAGTTCCTGCATCATGTGGCGAGTTTGGGCATCTAAGGCCGCAAAAGGTTCGTCCATCAGCAGTACCGAGGGCGAGTTCACCAGCGCTCGCACAATGCTGGCCCGCTGCTGCATACCCCCCGATAGCTGGTGCGGATAGCTGTTTCGGTGCTTGTACAACCCCACCCGATTTAGATAGTCATAGACAAGTTCGGTGCGTTCGGCTTTAGCCATACCGCGAATTTTTAGGCCTAGCTCAATGTTTTGAAACGCCGTCTTCCAGGGCAGTAGTGAATACTGCTGAAATACAAAGCCGCGATCGGCCCCTGGTCGAGTGATCGGTGCTTGATCAACCATCACATAGCCTGCCGTGGGCTTAATAAACCCGGCAACAACGTTTAACAACGTCGACTTGCCGCACCCTGAAGGCCCCAGTAAACACACAAACTCACCGGGCTTAATGCCTAGCTGAATCGAGTCCAGTACATGAGTCTCGTGGCCCCGGTTGCGAAAGGACACCGACAATCCCTCCACTTGGACAGCCCCTTTTATTATTGTGCGCTCTTCTACCTGCGTCATCATCACGTCGTATTTCCTTGAGTACTTTCTAAGTAGGCCCATTGACAATAATCGGACTACTGACCAATCATCACCGCCTAGGCTTTAACGGACAGTTGCGAAGTCCAAATCGCGGCCCTAGACACTACCTTGCTTTTTGATCACTCGCCAGGGCATAAGGGCTCCCATCGCTTTGCTTACGGCCCATGAGCTCAACGCCCCCATTAGCCCAATCAGCAGCATTCCCATCACAATGGGCGGATAGTTAGAGGTAACGTAGGATTCCCAAGTGATATAGCCAATTCCGTAGCGTCCAGCTAAAATTTCGGCAGTCACCAGACAAAACCAGGCGTTGCCCATGCCAATAACCAGGCCACTGGCAATACTCGGCAACGATCCCGGTACCACAATATCTTTGAAGATATGCCATGGCTTTGCCCCCAGGCACTGCCCCACCCGAATCAGAACTGTATCGCTGAGAGTACTTTCTACCCCGCTGATGGTGCTGATTAACACCGGGAAAAATGCCCCCACAAAGGTGATAAAAATCATCCCGCTTTCGGCATTGGGAAACATTAAAATAGCCAGGGGAATCCAGGCTACCGCTGGGATTGGACGCAGCAGCTCCAGGGGCGGCAGCAGCAGGTCTTCAGCTAGGGCAAACCAGCCAATCACAATGCCTAGCATCACCCCCAGCCCAGAAGCGACGACGTAGCCCCACAGCACACGATTAAGACTAGATCGAAAATGCACCCAGGGGCTTTCGGTAAAAAAGGTCAGCGTGGCTTTAAACACCTCTACCGGAGAGGGCACAAACTGGAAGTTGATAAAAAAGTCGAAATTAATCGCGCACAGAATCTGCCAGATGCCAAAGAATAGCACCAGAGCCAGCAGTCGCCGAGCTGAACGATTGGTTAAAAAAATGCCGTTTAAAGCATGGCTGACCTGACTGAGCCAGCGCGGGTAGCCTACCCGTGGAATCGAAACCGCCATATTGCGCCTCTCCATCACAATCAATACGCATTAACTAGAAGCCACAGTAGGGCAAGCAGATCCTGTCGTTCTGTTCTCTATGACCCACAGGGGTGTCCCTTGAGTGCAGGGGTGACCGCTGCTGAAGGCAGACGTAACGGATGGCTGCTTGCCCGTAGCTATCTTGTCTCGTCGCTAACGTTGTGCCCCGACTAGCACCGGTTTGCGATCGGCATACAGGTCTTGCAGTCCTCTAAACGCGGTCATTTGACCACCACTAGCCGATGCATAGGCCTGGGCATCAGACTCAAGTAGGAAGGCCGTTACCTCATCCCCATTGCTGACGAAATAGGCATTTTCTGCAAACAGCTTCCAACCGTTGTTGTAGTCATGGACGAACATGACATCAGCTGCCTTACCCTCAGACTGAAGTTGAGAAAGGGCTTTGACCATATTGGCGATTGAGGCATAGTTAGCGACTTTTTCCTCTCCCTGTACCCAAAGCTGAGCCGCCAGCTTGGGGTCTTCAATCGCTTCGCTAGTCAGGGCATCTTCACCCGTAATTTGGTAGGCCTCGGCGGTGGCAATTACCTCGTCATAGTCCAGGCCCATTTCCTCCATAGCTGTGAGCAAATAGCTTTCGTCAATCCAGTTGACAACTTCTTCTGGATCAACAGGTTTTTCAATTTTGCCAAGGCTGGTTAGGGTTGCAATACTATTTTTGAGTGCGCTGACTTGAACCTCACGAATGGTAGGATCGAGGGGCTGCAATCCGGAAGGGCCTAGAAACATATAGACCACTTCTTTCTCAATACCTGACCACTCTTCAATTTGAGCCGAAACCCCTTCCGGATCAGCCTGAAAAGTCTGGTTGGCTTCAAGAACGGCCTTTAGATAGGCCACCACAATTTCTGGATATTCTTCGGCAAAGTCAGACCGCACAGTGATGCCGTGAAGGGTTGGAACTCCCGTTTGAGCACCGTCAAAAATTTTCTTTGCGAATCCCCGAAAGGGAAATAATTCGCCAAACGGGACAAAGTCAGCGTGGGCGTCAATTTGCCCGGTACGCAGGCTAGAACCGCCCACTTCGGGGGCCTGGCTGATTAACTCAACATCAGTTTCTGGGTCCAACCCGGCATCGGCCAGAGCCTTGAGCACCATACCGTGAGCCGCAGATCCGAAGGGCACCGAAACTGTGCCACCTTTAAGGTCAGCAAGGGACGTAGCGTCGCTATCTTTGGGGACGACCACGGCATTGCCAGCACCGGTGGGGCTATAGGCCAAAGTGCCAATAAAAATAGAGTCGGCATCTTTAGCTTCTTGCTGAAACTTAATCAAATTAATGACGGCAGGGAAATCACCCATGAGGCCAATATCAATTTGATCGGCGAGCATTTTGTTTGTAATTGGAGGGCCAGACGTATAGCTAGACCACTCGATATCGTACTTAACACCCTCATATTTACCGTCAGTTGGCAAGTGCTTTTCTAAAAGCTCTAGCTCACGGACGGTAGCCCCACCAACTGCCGTATTAATAACCTGATCTTGAGTGCCGATCGCAATGCGAATGACCTTGCCAGAATTGCTATCCGCCGCAGTAGATTCACCATTCGAACTGACATTGCCTGCCGAACAAGCCCCCATGAAAACGGCAGAAGTTACGATCAGAGCTGCAGCAATTTTTCCTCGAGGCCAACCTAATAAGTAGCGCATTTTTCACCTGTCTCAACTCATCTGAAACCCATTTATTCCATCAAGCTTAGATGGAGACTGTAAACCGAGATACATCTTGATCTGCTCGGTTGACTTATCCATAAAAGTATTTTCTGAGTCCATACAAGTTGCTTATAAATGCAAAAACCAACTGTTTTTATTAACCCATTATTTATGGGCGGATAGTTTTGTACTGTTTGGCAAAAACTAAGCTGCCATGCCCGCCTGCGGGCTCTTTAGAGGGCCTTCGGTTCATAATCCTGCCGTTCTTCCTGCCGAATAGCTAAACAGGCGCTGATGATACGAATGTTGCCCGATTATTCAGCGCAGGCAACTAAAAGGAGTCGATTCTGCTGGGAATGACCAATGATAATCTCGCGCTGCTCATCGCTTAAATAGGCTGAGTTCGGGATAAGGAAATTCTCTGCAAAAGCAGGCCTGCCGTCCCCTCCTGGGAGGGGTAGGGGTGGGTCAGTCGGGGCTAGCGGCGAAACATCACCGTATGCAGCTGATTACTTGCTGTAGCCGTTTTGACCCACCCTGCCCTTCGGGCACCCCTCCAAAGGAGAGGACGGCGCTATCCCGAACTGAGGTTAAATAGGCTGAATCTTCAAAGCTCAGCACTATAAGGTCAGTCAAGACAGTTTGGGCTGCTTCGAAACCACACCATGCTTTCTGAAGTTGCTATCTGCTTTGGCTGGATCCTACTCAGGCTTAATTGTAGGATGCCTCCCGTTTAACTAGTCAACGGTTCTGCGATCGCCCCCTGCAAATATCCCAGCCATTCGGTCAAGCTCTCTAGCTGCTTTTCGGGTTTGAGCACGCCCAGCCCGCGCACCACGACCTTGCCACCGCTGTAGACAAAGCGCGACTTCAGGTGGCTGGGCAGGTTCTCGCTGAGCTTCTTCCAGGCGGGTTCTTCCATGGGGGTTTCCATGACCACGTGCTGCTTGCCCTCGGGCTTGATGCGGGAGAAGCCAGCTTGTTTGGCCACTAGCTTTAGCTCCAGCATGCGCACCAGCTGTTCGGTGGCGTGGGGAATGGGGCCGTAGCGATCGCTCAAATCCGCCGCAATCTGCACCAGCTCGACTTTGCTGCTGGCCGAAGCGAGGGAGCGATAGGCCCCCATCTTCTGCTCTAGGTCGGGGATGTAGTCGTTGGGCACAAAGGCGGTGACGTTGAGATCGACCTGGGTGTCGTCAACCTTGGGAATGTCTTGACCGCGAATTTCGGCGATTTCCTCTTCAAGCATGTCCATGTAGAGGTCAAAGCCGATCGCATCCATCTGGCCCGACTGCTCGGCTCCCAGCAAATTGCCGACGCCGCGAATTTCCATATCGCGCATGGCCAGCTGGTAGCCAGAGCCCAGCTGGGTGAATTCTTGAATGGCGCGCAGGCGCTGACGAGCTTTGTCGGTGAGGGATTTTTTCGGGTAAAACAGCCAGGCGTGGGCCTGGATGCCCGCCCGCCCCACCCGCCCCCGCAGTTGGTAGAGCTGCGACAGACCAAAGCGGTGGGCGTCTTCCACCAGAATGGTGTTGACGCGGGGAATGTCGAGGCCCGACTCGATGATGGTGGTGCAGAGCAGCACCTCGGCGTCGCCGTTGCTGAAGGTGAGCATGGTCGACTCTAGCTCGCCTTCGTCCATCTGGCCGTGGGCGATCGCGATTCTGGCCGTCGGCACCATCTCTCGAATTTTGGCCGATACGTCTTCAATGCCCTCCACTCGGGGCACCACGTAAAACACCTGGCCACCCCGGTCTAGCTCCTGGCGAATGGCGGTGCGAATGGCCTCGGGGTCGAGGGGCGACAGGTGAGTTTTAATCGGGCGGCGCGACGGCGGCGGTGTGGTGATCAGGCTCATTTCCCGCACCCCAGACAGGGCCATGTAGAGGGTGCGGGGAATCGGGGTGGCGCTGAGGGTGAGCACATCCACCTGGGTTTTGAGAGTTTTGATGCGCTCTTTTTGGTTGACGCCAAAGCGCTGCTCTTCGTCCACCACCAGCAGGCCCAGGCCCTTGAAGCTGACGCCTTTGCCCAGCAGCTGGTGGGTACCCACCACCACGTCGAGTTCGCCCGTTTTCAGCCGCTGCAAAATGTCTTTTTTCTCGGTGGCGGTGCGGAAGCGGTTGAGCAGCCCCACCTGAATCGGGTAGGGGGCGAAGCGTTCTTTGAGGGTGTGGTAGTGCTGCTGGGTGAGAATGGTGGTGGGGGCCAGCAGGGCCACCTGCTGCCCGGCGGTGACCGCTTTGAAGATCGCCCGCAGGGCCACCTCGGTTTTGCCAAAGCCCACGTCGCCGCAGACCAGGCGATCCATGGGGCGATCGCTCTCCATGTCGCGCTTCACATCCTGCACGGCCTTGAGCTGGTCGGGAGTAGGCTGGTAGGGAAAAGAATCTTCCAACTCCTGCTGCCAGGGCATGTCGGCGGGGTAGGCGTAGCCCTCCATTTTTGCTCGCTGAGCATAGAGCTTGAGCAGGTCGACCGCCACTTTCTGGATCGCTTTTTTGGCTCTGCCCTTGGTCTTTTCCCAGGCGGTGCTGGTCATTTTGTTCAGCACCGGGGCCTGGCCGCTGGCGGCCCGATAGCGAGAAAGGGATCCGACCTGGTCGGCGGCCACCCGCAAAATGCCGTCGGCGTACTGAATCACCAGGTAGTCGCGGGTTTCGTGGTTGAGCACCAAGCTTTCGAGCTTGATAAACTTGCCGATGCCGTGACTGCGGTGGACAACAAAATCCCCCGGCTTCATTTTGTTGGGGTCAACCTGTTTGGAGGCGGCTCGCCGCCGCTTGCGCACGTAGCCGCCCGTGGCCAGGGTGTGCTGGCCAAAAAACTCACGGTCCGTCACCACCACAATGCGAAAAGTGGGCAGCAAAAAGCCCTCTAGCTCCGCCAGACCCGAGTACTTCACGGCCACCGGCACGTGCTGGGCGTGAAGCTTGTCGATCGCGTTGAAGTCTCTGGGGTTAGGAATGTACTGGGCCGGGCAGTCGTGCTCCTGCAGCAGCGCCACCGATCGCGAGGGCTGGGCCGAAACCAGCCAGACGGCGTACTTGCGTTTGGTCTCACCTCGAATAGACTCCGCCAGTTTGCCGAACTGGTGCGGAATCGCCTGCACCGGGCGGCTGGCCAGGTTCAAGCCATGGTTGGCCTCAGCAATTTCAGACAGGTCGATGCGTGGAAAGACGTCAGCGTCACCCAGGACGTCGGTGAAGGAGCGGTGAATCTTGGGGAGATTTTGAATTCGTTCCTCCCCATCTCCCCGATCCTCCCCATCTCCTTGACTCTTCACTTCCTGCCAGTGGTCTTCGACGTGCTCTAGCCAGCGATCGCTATGGGCCTGACACTGATCGACCTCGTCTACAGCAATGATGCTGTTATCGGGGAGGTAATCTAACAGCGAGGCAGGTTGGGCAAAGGCCAGCCCCAACCAGCGACGGGTGCCTTCGGGCAGAATGCCGCTAGCCAGACCTTCCTGGGCGGCTTCGGAGAGTAGGCCATCGAGTTTGCCCTGGTCGCGCAGGTGCTCAATAATTACCGGGCCGTACTGGGTGGGGGTGAGCACCAGGTGGTCGATCGCATCGAGCGATCGCTGGGTAGCCGGGTCAAACTCGCGCAGGCGTTCTAGCTCGTCGCCAAACAGCTCTAGCCGCACGGGCAACTCCGAGGCTACCGGGTACACATCGATAATGTCGCCGCGCTGGGCCCACTGCCCCTCGGTTTCAACCACCGTCACCCGTTCGTAGCCGAGGGTCGCCAACCGCTGCCCCAGTTCCTTAAAGTTGATCTCTTGCTTCAGCTCTAACCGCAGGCAGTAGGGCTCCAGGGCAGAGACGGGGGGCAGGTGGGGCTGTAGGGCTCGCTCGGTGGCAACGACCGCCAGCTTGCGCGTTGCCGATTCTTCTCCTTTGAGCGCCAGCAGCTCGGCCAGCACCTGGAGCTGTCCCCAGGTCATCTCCGACTCCTGGTCAAAGGGGTCGTAGGGCGAGGCTTCGGAGGTGGGGTAAAAGTGCACCGTGTCCCAGCCCATGGCTTCGAGCTGAGTGGCCCAGCGTCCGGCTTCTTCGAGGGTGGCGGTAATCACCAGCAAGGGCCGCTGCTGGGCCTGGGCCAGCGCCGAGGAGACGAGTCCTTTGGGCAACCGAGCAACGCCGTTGAGCACCAAATGGCCCTGCTGGTCGAGCTTGGTGAGTAGCTCACCGGCTAGGGGCGATCGCTGCAGGGCACGGGTAATCGAAGAGAAAGCCATAGGAACCGCAACAGGGAAGGTAGAACCAGACTCGCGCAGATGTTCGCCTGGGGAAAGCCGCCAAATGCAAACACAAAAGCCCCTCAACTTTGCAGCCAAGGGCAGAAACGATGGGCAGTAGTGGCCTGCCTCTCGTTACTTATTTTAATAATTGCTGTCTATTATGACAGAATTTTCAGGCTAAGAAACGCTACCGCTAGCCGCTAGCCTGCGCCCGTGACGGAACTAGATGCGTCACATATAGGGGCAGCAGGTGCACTTGGGACATCGGTAATAGTCAATACGGTAGGCGCTCAAGGGTCAGGCCAACTCGTTCTTATAGAGCAGAAGGAAACGTTTCTGGCTCGAAAGTCGCGGACTAAATGCGATTGAGCGACTCAACGGCGCGGAAGAGGATGAGCCACAGCAGTGAGACTATGGCTCTGCGTTTGTTAAGCGGAGCTAGCTATAGTAGCCTCCTGTCGTCGTTTAAAGCAGCAGAGTTGAGGTCTAGAAAAACCCTTAACCAAAAAATAAATTTCATCCCGATTCGTTTTTTAGGTCGAGGAAATATCACTATTGTTAAAACTATGACTGACTTCAATTGTGCAGTTCAATTTGGGCTAGCGTCTTTC
>JBARVK010000532.1:0-2728 GCA_049646225.1 Nodosilinea sp. | reverse complement strand
CCTGGAGCCTGGCTACAACCGGGAAAACATTGAGTCTTTGGGCATTCCCTGCGACGACGACTGCACCTGGTGGCAGAGCCGCAATATGTTCTTTGGCGGCGTTCATGCGGTAGCGGTTGGGGCGGACGGCGCTTTGTCGGGGGTGGGCGACGGGCGGCGAGGTGGGGCTTGTGTGGTGGTGGATGAGTGAATGGGTGGATGGGTGGGCGAGTGGATGGGTGAGAGTGGGAGTAGGGGGATGAAGATGCAGAGCGGCTTCCCGTATGTCATTCCCGCGCAGGCGGGAATCTAACCTGGAGTAGCTTCTCCACAGTGGATTCCCACTTCTGTGGGAATGACGGACGTAAGGATGTAGCTGTATCTGTAGTGGATTCCCACTTCCGTGGGAATGACGGATGTAAGGATGTAGCTGTATCTGTCCCCCCCTGGTTTTCTCAACTGGTTCACAATAAAGGAAGTATTGATTTTCTCCTAACCTATGGCCTCTTCGGCACCGCCTAAAGCGCAACCTGCAGCAACATCTACGGCCCTGTGGGCGACCGCGATCGCCCAGCCCGCGACAGAATTTGCCGCTACTCCTCTGACCGTTTTAGACGGCGAGTTGCCCACCGACCTGCGCGGTACGCTCTACCGCAATGGCCCGGCTCGGCTAGAGCGCGGTGGTACCCCATTTGGCCACTGGTTTGATGGCGATGGGGCGGTGCTGCGGGTGCGGTTTGACGGGGCGACGGCTGTGGCCAACTATCGCTACGTGCGCTCTGCCGGGTTCGTGGATGAAGAAGAGGCTGAAGCCTGTCTGTATCGGGGCTACGGCACCCTGCCGCCGGTTTCGATCTGGCGGCGGTGGCAGACTCAAATTAAGAATGTCGCCAATACTTCGGTGCTGGCCCTGCCCGACCGCCTGCTGGCCCTGTGGGAGGGCGGTTTGCCCCATCGCCTCGACCTGGAGACTCTGGAAACCCTGGAACTAGATATTTTGGAGGGGCTGAGCCCCAGCGATACGTTTACGGCTCACCCCAAGCGCCACCCCCGCACGGGCAAAATCTTCAGCTTTGGCCTGGTGCCGGGGGGCAACGCCACGCTTAAACTCTACCGCTTGAGCGCAGCTGGGGCTGTGGAGAAAACCGGCACCATTCCCCTCAGCGGCATTCCGCTGATTCACGACTGTGTGCTGGCCGATCGCTACCTGGTGTTTTGTGTGTCGCCGGTGCGGCTTAGCCCGCTGCCAGCGCTGTTTGGCCTCAGTAGCTTTAGCGATGCGCTGCAGTGGCAACCCCAGCAGGGCACCCAAATTATTGTGGTGGATGCTGACAGTCTGGAGGCGATCGCCCTAGAGGCCGCAGACCCCTGGTACCAGTGGCACTTTGGCCACAGCTACCTCGATTTTGACGGCTCGGTTGTGTTTGATGTGGTGCGCTACCCCGACTTTGCCACCAACCAGTACCTCAAAAAGGTGGCTTCGGGCCACATCACCACTCCCGCCGATGCTCAGCTCTGGCAGTACCGCATTGACCCCAAAACCGCCAGAATTCTCGACCAGCAGTGTTTGATTGACTGCCACTGCGAGTTCCCGATTGCGATCGGGCAGGACGAAACGGCTGTCACCTACCTGAATGTGCACCGCGACGACTCGGTGCCGGTGAGCGAGTTGTTTGGCGCGATCGCCCGCTTCGACCACAAAGCTGGCCTCACTGTTGCCGATGCTGGCCCCGGCTGCTACCCCTCGGAGCCGATTCCGGTGGAAAATGCGGCTAACCCTCAGCAGCCCTGGGTGCTCACCGTGGTCTACAACGGGCATGAGCACCGCAGCGAGGTGTGGGTGTACGAGGGTCAAGACCTGGAGAAGGGGCCAGTCTGTCGGTTGGAGCTGCCCAGCGTTGTACCCCCCAGTTTCCACGGTACCTGGGTGAGTGGCTAAGTTCCGACAATTCAATGAGCTATCGGATTTGAGCTAGGGCCACTGCTCCGGAGATAGCTTGGACTGTGCCGTCTTCAATTTCGGCCAGGCGCTTTTGAGCTTTCTGCACGCCCTCAAGCAGCAAGTCCTGATCCAGTGGTTCTGCCATGCTCTCTACTAGCCTTTCCAACAGAATCGTTTTGTCGGCATCGGGTAAGGCTGTGGCTTCGGCGATGAGTTGGTCTAGGGTCAGCATGGGTGGGTGTTCCTTTCAGAAGCTGGTTTGATGCTAGCATTCGGCAATAGGCAGTTATCTTGGCGCGATCGCTCGCTTTGACCCCAAAACTGGCCTCACCGTTGCCGATGCTGGCCCCGGCTGCTACCCCTCGGAACCGATTCCGGTGGAAAATGCCGCCAACCCTGAGCAGCCGTGGGTGCTCACTGTGGTCTACAACGGGCATCAGCACCGCAGCGAGGTGTGGGTGTACGAGGGGCATGACCTAGAGAAAGGGCCAGTCTGTCGTCTGGAGTTACCCAGCGTTGTATCACCCAGCTTCCACGGTACCTGGGTGAATGGGTGGGTGTAATGTTGGCCAGGTTCATTAGAATATCAATGCCAACCTTAGGACAGCTAACGTTCCCAATCACCCGCCGAAAACAACCTCGAATGCTCACAAATAACCTCGGCGGTCGGGTGCATTGGGGTTGTTATGTAGCGTTGCCATTACCAGCTAAACTTCGTTACTCGCAGACAAATCAAAGAACGTCTTCTGCCAAAAGCTGACCTTGAACCCTTTCATATTCGTCCTCAAGCAGCCATTCTCTTGCTGC
>JBARVK010000531.1:0-1517 GCA_049646225.1 Nodosilinea sp. | reverse complement strand
GCATAACCCTCTACCCCAAACCCACTAAACACCTCAGCACAACCGCCCCGCTAGAGCCAGCTCTGAGCGGCGTCAGGTAAGACCACCGAGTGAGTCCTAATTTTATGAATTGATGTGTGCCTACGCTGAAGATGCATTCCTGGGGCATCCTGGGTCTAGAGAGATAGCTCAACAACCCGTGATGCAGTAAGGGGAGCCGGGTAAGTAGCAAACCTAGAGTGATATTGTTGACCCCTGATCAAAAGGGAAACCATGTATCGTAGACTTTCCCAAACTCCGTTAAAGCTGATTTTGGTTATTCCCTTTGTGGTTCAAATGACAGCAGCAGTGGGGCTAACGGCATGGCTGTCGATTCGCAACGGGCAGCAAGCCGTAGATGCGGCGGTCGGTCACCTCTGGGCAGAAACTACAGCTCACACCAATGCCGAAGTCGATGAGCTGCTTGCAACCGCGCGTGCCGTCAATACCCTCAGCGTCAAAGCGATTCGACGCCGGAATCTAGATCTGGCGAATATTCGCTCCGTACAAGATCTGTATTGGGACTACCTCAACACCTTCCCAGGGATTCTTGGTCTCGGGGCAGGCAACAGTTCGGGTGATATTTTAGGCATGTTTCGGCGGCTCGAAAAGGGCCAAACGCTCTATTTTCTGGAATATTCCAGCCCTGAAACAGAAGGCCGCTACCTTAGCCAACGGCTAAGTCAACAGGGCCGAGTCATTCAGTCCCACATGACTGACCAGCATATCAATGTGCGAGAACGCCCCTGGTACCAGGCGGCGGTCGAGGCGGCGGGCCCGGTTTGGACCGATGTTTATACCTCCGTGAGCCAGGTTGAGGGCCATGTTCTGGCCATTAATACGTCCCAGCCTGTCTATGCCTCAGATGGACAGTTACAGGGGGTAGTTAGCGTCATTTTGGATTTGGGGCAGATCAGCCAAATCCTTACGGCCAACCAGCCGAGCCCAAATGGTCAGGTCTATATCGTGGAAGCTAACGGCACCCTCATCGGTAGCTCCGATGGCCTCAATCCTGTCTCTGTGAGAGACAACAGGGCCAGCCGACTAGCGGCTACGGAAAGCCAAACCCCCCTCATTCGCGAATCAGCCATCTATCTAAACTCGCTGTTTCAAGGCAATTTTAGGCCTATCCACCAATCGCTAGAGCTTGACTTCACCCTGAAGGGCGATCGCCACTATCTGCAAATAACGCCGATTCATGCTGCCGATCAGCTGTCGTGGTATGTCGTTGTTGTCGCTCCAGAATCGGACTTTATGGCGCTGATCAATGCCAACACGCACCAAACCATCTGGCTGTGTTTGGGAGCTTTGGCTCTGGCCGTGGGGTTCAGCATTGTGGCCGCTCGCTGGATTACGCGACCGCTACAGCAGCTAAATCAGGCTGCAAAAGATATCGCCCAGAGATCCCTGGAGTCGTCACCGTTACCAGCGGTGATGGTCAAGGGCGGCAGTCGAGAAGTGAAGGAGTTGAGCCAATCATTTCAACACATGACACAGCA
>JBARVK010000530.1:0-8649 GCA_049646225.1 Nodosilinea sp. | reverse complement strand
GAAGCGTCGCGTCGCAGGCGACCGCTGGCCAGGTCGATCAGCTCCAGCACGTCGGCAATGGGCATGACCCGGCCGTCGCCCAGGACCGTCGCCCCGGCAATGCCGATGGGCTTGGGCACCGGCCCTTCCAGCTGCTTAATGACAATTTCCTGTTCGCCAATCACCTGGTCAACCTGCAGGGCAATGAACGTGCTGGCGCTGCGCAGCACCACCATCGAGACCACGTCTTCGTCCTGGGGGCCGCCGTAAACCCGGCCCCGACCCAGGCTGCGGTTGAAGCGCAGCAGCTCGCCCAGCGGGCGGAAGGGCAGCAGCGTATCGCGCCAGAGAATGCAGGAGTGCCCCTGGTCGTCGGTTTGAATCCGCTCCTTGGGCACGTCGAACATGTCTTCTACACCATCCATGGGGAAGGCGATGCGGGCCTGGTTGTTGACGCAGCTGAGCGCCTTGGTAATGCTGAGAGTGAGGGGCAGGCGAATCGTAAAACTAGTGCCCTTGCCCACCTCCGACTCAATCGTAATCGAGCCCCGAATATCGGCTAGGGCGGTACGTACCACATCCATACCTACGCCGCGTCCGGAGAAGTCGTCGGCCTGATCGCGGGTGCTAAAGCCCGGCAAAAACAGCAGGTCGTAGACCTCAATTTCACTCATGGTCTGGGCTTCAGAGGGGGTAATCAGCCCTTGTTTTAGAGCCTTGGCCTTGACCACTGCCGGGTTGATGCCGCCGCCGTTGTCGGCGATATAAATGACTGTTTGGTTGCCCTGGTAGAAGGCGCGCACGGTAATCGTGCCCTCGCGACCTTTGCCGTTAGCCAGGCGATCTTCGGGCGACTCAATGCCGTGGGTAATGGCGTTGTTGACTAGGTGGGTCATGGGGTCGTAGAGCCGCTCCAAGATCATTTTGTCGATCAGGGTGTCGCGGCCTTCAACGACCAGTTGGGCTTCTTTGCCGCACCGCAGCGAAATATCGCGCACCGCCCGGGGCAGGCGATCGGCGGTTTGGCCAAAGGGCACCATGCGGGCCTTGTTGAGGCCCTCCTGGAGTTGAGTAGTCACCTGACGGAACTGACGGGCGATCTGGTCGGTGGAGTCGATGGTGAACTCAATGTCAGAGGAGGCCTCTCGCACCCTAACAATCAGCTCAATCATCTCCTGGGAGAGGGTGTGGAAGCCGGTAAAGCGGTCCATCTCAAGGGCGTCGAAGGTGGCCCCAGTGGCGTGGCTATTGCCGCCTCGATCGGAGGAGGACACCCCCAGCGCAAAGGCCTGACGGTTGGCGATCAGGGAGCTTTCGAGCAGCGATCGCTCGTACAGGTCGCGCATGCGCTGCCCGACGTCATTGAGCTGAGATACCTGGTTGAGCAGGTTGTCGAGAAACTGCCGCAGCCGCTCCTGGTCTTGCTCCAGGGAGTTGCGGTTGACCACCAGTTCCCCCACCAGGTTGCTGAGCGTATCGAGGTGGCCCACCGAAACCCGCATGGTTTGATCGGCGTTGCCCGCCGCCCGCCGTGGCGATCGCCGCGCCGCCTGCACAGAGGCGCCTCTACGACTGCCCAGAGCCGGGGCCGACCCGCCCAGCTGATCCGCTTCTTCTAAAAGCTTTTCGAGATCGTCAAACTCGTCGTCACCGCCATCAAACGGGCGATCGCTGGCGGCTAAATCGGGAGGACGCGGTGGATCCTCTGGCTGGTTATGGGGAGTTGCACTGTAAGATTGAGTCTCCTCTCCGAGTAGAGATTCGAGATCATCAAAATCGGCGTCATCGAAGTCCTGACGGGTCGCTGCGGAGGCAGGGCTCGATATATCACCACCGCCGTGGCTGCTGCGAGCGGGTTCTTCTCCTGCGTTGTCTAGATCGTCATCTAGGTTCCTAAAGAAATCGGCCTCTATGTCTTCGTCTAGCAGGTCGTTTAGACCGGCAAAGCCGTCGTCGTCCGCCTCAGGAATGGTAGCTTCAGAGGTGACATTCTCATCTACAGCGCTACTGACCTCAAGCTCCTCTAACTCCTCCAGAGGGGCGTCAAAGCCAGCCTCGGCCTCAGCCGCGGTCAATTCCGGTGCCGTTAACTCTGGTGTTGACTCAGGGCTGAAGGGGTCTGCCAGAGAACCATCAGCAGCGCTGTCACTGAATCTGAATTCACCAAAGGGGTCGTCGAACGGATCGTCTGGAGCACTGTCAAAGGCTTCAAAGAGATGGCCGTCTTCAGCATTGACTGGGTTATCCTCTGAGCGATCGGAGAACGATAGCTCAGAGGCAGTCTGACCAAATAGACCGTTATCGTCGCCATCAGCACCATTGCTGCTGACTGCACTGTCAAGTTCGAGGTTTAGCTCGGGCACGGTGTGAGCGTCGTCATCGTTGATGAAGTCATCATCGGCACCAAAAAAGCTATCTAAACCATCGTCGCCGCCGGGAGCAACGGCTGTATCGTCGGCACCATCGACCTCAAAAAAGTCGTAGTTATTAAAGGAAGAGTCGATCGCGGCTGTGGTCGGTGGTAGAGAATCGGCATCGAGAAAGTCGCCCAGGGGATTGGCGGCGGCCTCTAGGTCAGCCGGACTGACTGCGGGGGCCTCTGGGCCAAAGTCGAAGCCAGGGTTAGAACCAGGGCCGGGCTCGACCGTAGTAGCTAACAGATCGGCAAAGGGATCGTTGTCACTGGGATCACTGGTTTTAACGAAATCTGTGCTGTTCTCATCCCCTGAAGGTGGCTCGTCTAGGGCCGAATCTATGGTGTCATCTGGTGCGGTGGCTGGTCCTGCATCTAGGTCATACCCAAACAGGCTGGCCATATCGTCGAGGGCATGGCTATCGGCGGCGTCATCGGCCCCATCGTCCGCTAGTAGATCGGCAAATTCTGTCTCTAGGCTACCGGCTGCACTGACATCGTCGAGGTCGAGATCGTCTAGCGATCCCTCCCCGAGATCATCCTCCGCCCAAAGATCGGCCAGGCTGTCGGGAGATCCTTCAAACAGGTCAGCTAGGCTGTTGAGCTCTGCTGCCCCCACTTCGGGGCCAACGTTTTCGGGAGCGGTCTGGGGGCTCACCGGCTCGGCGGGTCGGGGGGGCTCAATCGCACCAAAAATCGATTCTAGACCGGTTTCGGTCACGTTGTCAGCCGAGTCCAAGACCAGGTCGTCGAGCCAAGCCTCGGCATCGGCCACCGCCAGGGCGTCGCCGTTACCCGCTTCGGCGGTGGCAAACAAATCGGCTAGGTTAGGCTCGTTCGAATCATCGTTGAGTGCCTCGGCCAGCAGCTCGTCAAGGGTAGAATCGTCGCCCATAGGGGCCGACTGGGCTACGGGTCGGGAGGCTGGAGTGGGTAGAAGCGCCTCCAGTGCCTCAGAGACTTTGATCTGGTTGGCGGCTCCGGCCAGTACCTGATCTTGGGCCTGCTTCAAATCTTTAATGACAACTGGAGCCAGGGTTCGGTACGTTTGCTCAGGGTTTGCGATCGCCCCCTCAACGGCCCGAGCCAGGGCGCACCACTGGGTCAGTTCAAACTGTTCACCAATGCTGTTCAGCCGTTGGCCCAGTCGGCCCAGTTCCTGCCGCGAACGGCTGTTATCGGGTTGCTTAAAGGTCGCCAACATGTCCCGCAGGAGGGCCGGAATGTCGCTGCGAAACACCAGCTGTAGCGCGCTAGTTTCGGGATAGGCAGTGGCCGCTACGACGGCTGGTCGGGGGGCTGGGGCCGCTGGGGCGGCGGCTGGGGCTGCCGCCACCAGCGAATTCAGGTGAGTCTCTGCCTGTACGAAAATGGGCTCCAGCGGAGCCATGATGTCCTGGGCTTGATCATTGGTCAGGCCAAAGGGGCTTTGCAACTGCTCTAGCTGCTCCTGCAGCCCGTCAAAAATTTGCAGCAGCATGGTTTCCAGGTCGCGATCGGGGCGCACGGGTGATTCTTTCATCACCTTAAAGAAGTCTTCCATGCGGTGGCTGGTGCGCTGAATGCTGTTTAGCCCCAGCATTGCGGCTCCCCCCTTCACCGAGTGAGCGGCCCGAAAAACCTCGTTCATCATTTCGGTGTCGTCGACGGTGGCCGCCAGATTAAGCAGACCCTGCTCGATGGTATTGAGGTGATCCTTGGCTTCTTCGATGAAATACCCCAAGATTCGTTTTTGATCTTCAGGCAGCATGTCGATTCCCCTATGAATGCTTTTCTACCGTGACTGGCTTACTCCCGTTGGGCTGAACGGCACCTAACTATCTGTTTTCTCCACCTTGAAGCGCTCCACTGAGGTCAGCAGATCGCGAGCAACTCCCACCAGATTTTGCAGCGATCCCGATACCCGCTGGGCCTCTTGAGAGGTTTCTTGGGCCGTCAATTCTACCGATTGCATCACCTGGGCCACCGCGCGCGACGTTTCGGTTTGCTCGACCGTATCGGCAGTAATCGATCGCACCAGTACGTCAATGCGGTTTGATACCTGAATAATGTCTTCCAGCGATCGCTTCGCCTGCTCAGCCAATCGGGTGCCCTCAATGACCTGCTGGGTGCCCTCTTCCATGGCGGTCATTACCCCGCCGGTTTCACTCTGAATTTGCAGCACGATCTGCTCAATTTCCTTGGAGGCCTTGGCGGCGCGATCGGCCAGCTGTCGCACCTCGTCGGCCACAATCGCGAAGCCGCGCCCCGCTTCCCCAGCGCGAGCCGCCTCAATACTGGCGTTCAGGGCCAGCAAGTTGGTACGGGAGGCAATCTGCGAAATCAACGCCACAATCTTAGAAATTTCCTGGGAGGACTCGGCTAGGCGCTTTACTTTGCGGGTGGTTTCTGCCACCGTTTCGCGAATTTCCAGAATGCCGGCCACGGTGCGCTCCACCGATTCACCTCCCCTGAGGGCCGTAGACGATGCCGTGCGCGCCACTTCTTCGGCCTCGCGAGCGCTCTCGGCCACCCGCTGAATCGAGTCCGTCATGACCTGCACCGAGTTCAGCGTTACCGCTAGCTCTTCGGCCTGGCGCAGTGCGTCTGCCGACAGGCTGCGAGCAAAAATCTCGTTTTCCGTAGATCCCTTACTCACCTGGCGGGCCGCTACGCTCACCTGCTCTACAATCTCCCGCAGGTTTTGAATGGTGAGGTTAAACGAGTCGGCTACGGCCCCGAGCACGTCGGCGGTGACCTCAGCCTGTACGGTTAAGTCGCCCCGAGCCGCCCCCTCCACATCGTCAAGTAGGCGAATTACCTGGCGCTGCAGATCTTCTTTGGCCTGCTCCTGCTCCTGGGCTTTGCGCTGAGCCTCGCTGGTGGTGGTTAAGATGACTCGTGACATCTTGTTAAAGCTGCTGGCCAATCGGCCAAACTCGTCCTCTGTAAAGACAGTGGCCCGGGCCGATAAATTTCCCTGAATCACCGTGTCGAACTGGTGCTGGAGATCGTCCACGCTACGTCTTACCTGTCGATGGGCCAGGTGTCCTGCTCCTAGGGCGGCACCAAACCCGCCTACTCCGCTGGCTAAAGCCATCGCCGCATGCACGACCTTAGGCATCGATCGCCCCGGCTGTAGGGTAGAGGCCACAAAGTTAATCACCCCCACGGCTAGTGCTGAGGCTACCCCGGCTGCTACAGCCACCATCAGCTCTTTGGCCGGCAGAGACGCATGATCTAAAAAGCCCAGCCAGTCTTGCTCACTGGAGACGGCTTCAACATCGTGACTGTCGGTTTGGGTAAAGACAGGCAGGCTGTCGGTGGCACCAGCGATGCTGAAAATATCGTCATCGCTGATGATGGCTTGATCGTTGATGTCGCTGAGATCAAAAGCTGAGGTGCCGCTGCTGTAGTCACTAGCGTCGTCAGTTGAGGTCAGCCCTGAGGTGCCTATGGATGGTGTGGTAAACCCGGCTGAACTATCAGATAGTTCAAAATCGGGCAGGTTGCCCAAATCGTCGAAATCGCTAAACTCGTCTAAAAAGTCGACGTTACTGCTAGGTTGTGCACTGTCCTCTAGCTCAGGCTGGTAACCGTTGCCGGTGTAGATATCATAGTCGTCACTGAGGCTGTCACCAGCGGTATCGAGGTCGTCGTTTAACAAGTCAGGTTCGGGGGCAAAGACGGTCATATCATCGCCACCATCATCGGCGGGGGGCCAGCCTGCGTCAATATCTACGGCCGCTGGGCCAGCGCTGCTGTAGGGGTCTTTGTTATAGTAAGCATCATCGTAGGCTTCAGAGGCTACCCCAAACGGGTCGTCGGAGTTATCGATCTCGAAAGAATCGATCGAGGCATCGTCGTCAAAGGTGATGTCGTCTATGCTTTCCTGACCGTCTGACCAACCTCCGCCTTTAGCGTCACTGCTAAAGCTAGGGCCGACATCGTTGGAGGCTAGGGCAAAGGGATCGTCACCGCTGAAGGGATCGGTGGCAAAGGGGTCGGCTAATGAGCCGGCAGCCGGGGCACCTGCCGCTACGGAGGCGGGTAAATCGTCCTCTAGGCTCATGCTGTTTAGATCTAGGTGGCTGTCCGGTAGGCCTGCTGCCCCGGTGGGGCCAAGGCCGCTCTCTAAATCCATCGCTAGGGAAGCACCCGCATCAAAAAAGGTGTCTCCCGTATCAGCTTCGTAGCCTACATAGGCTTCAGAGCCTTCTGAGGCAGACTGGTTGGCGTAGTCAAGGCCGTTGGTGGCATAGTCAACATACTCCGGCTCAGAGGTTAGATTGAGCACCGCACTGTATTGGGCGGCGGCTATATCGTATCGTTGCAAACCATAGCAATAAATATGGCCTCGCAGCAGCAGCACGCTGGGGTCTTCGGGATAGTCGGCGGCCAGCTGATCGATCACCGCTGCGGCCTCTGAATAGTCGCCCTGTACGTAGGCTCTTTCTGCCTTTTGATAGGCTTGGGAGTAATCAATGCCTGAAGCCATGGTCTTCTCCTGCCGGTGCAAGTGTCCTAAGGGGGTAAGGATGCGCTAAGCCTAAGTGGCCCAGCGGGCTGAACGGATAACAGCGACGTGGTCGAGCAGCCTCAGAGTTTTGTTCTCCTCAGTGTCGATGACCCATTCACCGCGCAAAAAGGGTGCCATTGTATCGGGGCTGGTGTCAGACACCTGAGTTTTGTCCGGATTGAGCCAGCGGGTGCCGACAATTCGGTTGACCGCCAAGCCTAACATAGTTCCCTGATCTTCAATGGCAATGACTGAGATCTCGGGGCGATCGGTATTCAGCAAAGATGAGTAGCCTAAAAATTGGCCTAGATCTGCTACCCACACAACACGACCCTGCTCGTTGAGGGTCCCCAGTAACAGATGCGACACGTTGGGGATTGGAGTAATGCGATCGGGGGGCTGCTCAATAATGCGGCGAATGCCCGTGGCGGGCAGCGCAAACTCGTCTTCGGCGGTGACGAAAAACCGCAAGAATAGCTCGCCATCGGGTGTTTCCAGCTCTTGTAATTCTGGATCTTGGTCTTGCCCGGTTTGAGTGAGAAAATCAGGATTGCCTACCATAACTCTGTTAATACATTTTCCGTCGTGTTGCCTGGTCCCGTTCTGCCTTAGTTAGGTAATGCTGCCCCCTGATATTGTGCTCCACAGCGTTATCTCCTTAGGAGCTGCTTGACCGTGCCTATCAGTTCGGTCGGTTGAAACGGCTTGGCAATATAGGCATCGGCGCCCTGTTTCATCCCCCAGTAGCGATCGAACTCTTCACCCTTAGACGAGCACATCACTACCGGTACATGCTGGGTGGAAGGATCGGCTTTAATGCGACGACACAGCTCATAACCATTCATGCGGGGCATCACGATGTCGAGCACAACCATATCGGGGCGCTGAATCTGCATTTGCTCTAGGGCCTCCATGCCATCGTTGGCAACGGTGACCTGGAGGCCTATACCTCGTAGGAGCTTGGTAATCATTTCCCGCTGAGGAACGCTATCTTCTACCACCAGAACTGTGCTCATAGGTTGGTTCAAAAGGCCCGTTGAATGGCCATAGATAACCGATAGCCAGAGTAGCTACTATCGGCGTTCAGGGGTTAGAGCGAAGGCCGACTGCATGTACGCAGCGTCTCAACTCTCCCAACCTGTGACTCTAAAGTACCCTCAAACGCAAAAGATGCTGTCGGTTTAGATAAATTAATCAACCTAGTTGCTTAGATTATGGCGAATCTGATCGGAATTGATGCAAAAACCTTGATTAGGCTTAAGGAATGTTACCGGGGCAGCGAAGCTTGACTAAAGTCGATGTCAAATTCGTCTTCGATGGCTTCGGCTAGCAGCATATCGGGGCGAGGGCGGTTGAGGTCGCCGGGGCCAACATACTTTTCGACTAGGGCTAGTAGTTCACCGGAGCCAAAGGGTTTAGTTAAATAATCGGTTGCCCCTACCATTCTGGCTTTAACCCGATCTAAAAAACCATCTTTGCCTGTAAGCATAACAATGGGAGTCTGCCGAAAGGCGCTAGAGTGCCTGAGCATAGCGCATAGTTCGTAGCCGTCCAGCTCGGGCATAGTAATGTCACAGAGGATCAGGTTGGGCTGAAGCTGAAATAACAACCCCAGAGCTTTGAGGGGGTTGCCAATGGAGGTGGCCTCGTAGCCCTGACCATCGAGAATGTGCTCTACGGCCTGACGAACGGTGGCGCTGTCGTCTACGCAGACAATCCGGGGTAGGCGATCGAGACCAGGTCGCTGGATACCGGGACC
>JBARVK010000529.1:0-2088 GCA_049646225.1 Nodosilinea sp. | reverse complement strand
GAGGTGCATAGGCGAGTCCAAGTCCAGGGTGGTCAGACGGTAGCAAGCGACCCGCAGCCAGGGTGAGCCCTGTAAACGGGTCATCGTGCAGGTTGAGGTGGCTGTCGAGGTCGAGATAGTCGGCCAGGGGCGAAAGTTGGGCCATGGCGCCGTTGGCCAGGCTGCTGTCGGAATAGCAGCCAAACATCACCTGTAGGCCACAGGATCGGGCGGTGTGGATCATTTTCAGCGCTTCGCTGAGCCCGCCTGCTTTCATCAGCTTAATATTAATGCCGTCTACGCAATTTGCTAGGGCAGGAATATCTGCACTGTTAAAGCAGCTTTCGTCCGCAAAGACCGGTATCGGCGAGTGCTGCTTGAGTACGCCCAGATCAGCATTTTGATTGACGGGCAGGGGCTGTTCGAGGTGGGTGACGCGGCGATCGCTCAGCCAGGCGGCCATGGTCTTGGCTTCCTCCAGCGTCCAGCCGCCGTTGGCATCGACGCTGAGGCTAACGCGGTTGGGAACGTGGTCGTAGATCGCTTGAAACATGGCCTGGTCGGCCGCAATGCCCTGGGGGCTGCCCAGCTTTACCTTCAGGGCGCGAGGGTCGGTTTGCTGGAGCCAATCCTGCGATCGCTGCCGCGCCGCCTCAGGAGAAGAAATACCCACCGTGACTGAGGTAGGCTGAATCTGGCTTAAATCTAGCCCCAGCAGCCGCCAGATCGGCTGTCCGGTAGCCTTACCGCACCAGTCCCACAGCGCCACATTGAGGGCGGCACGACTGGCGGAGTGGATCGATAGCTCGTTCGCAACAGCTTCGATCGCCTGGCGATCGAAGGGATGGAAGGATGTTAGAGCTTTCTGTAGTCGATCGACATCTTCCGTCAGCATGTCCAGGGTTTGTTGGTGGGTGCCAATGGAAAAGGGAGCCGCTTCTCCCCAGCCCTCAATGCCCTCGGCACTGAGCCTGAGCCAAAGGTTGGTGGACTGGGCCGTGGTGCCACGACTGATGGTAAGCGGCACGCGCTTATGGACGGTAAAGGGCTGGCAGGAAAGCTTCATGGGTGAGGGCTCAGGCTATGGGAGTATTCCACATATAGCGCTTTTGGTTGGTCTCGGCGATCGCTCCGTGGGGTCGTGGCCCTGCGACGGGGTCTCCTCTACTGAGGGTGAGCGGTTTTATATGCATCCAAACCAGACCGGTTGACGTATTAGTTATAGGACTCTCACTGCGGGACCCTAAAGGAACCGTTTAGATAGACGCCCTAGGTTGAATCAACCAAAAGAACGGCGCAAAAGCCCGATTGCTGGGGTAACGGGCCTGGTTGGGGTTCTCCTGTAGGTTCTGAATAGACACAAAGCATGGCATTGTTATAAGACATGACTGTGGTACCGCTTCGCCTCAGGACAACCGAACGGGCGAGGCTAGTGTCTGAGCCTGCGGCGGATATGGATTTCGAACAGCTGATCTCAACGGACGCCGGAAGGCTGAGCGATGCCGATCTCTGGCTAGCCCTGACGGCAGGGCAACTCGATGCCTTGGGATCGCTTTACGATCGCCACGGCGGATTGGTCTACGGCATCGCGATTAAGGTGCTGGGGCAGCCCCAAGAGGCGGAGGACCTGACCCAGGACATCTTCGTCAAACTGACTCAGTCCACGGCCTACGACCCGAAGCGCGGCTCATTTCGAACCTATCTGGCTGTTTTGACGCGATCGCGGGCGATCGATCGGCTGCGATCGCGGCAGTCGGGCCACGCCTTTGTGGCTCGTCTCCAGACAACCGATCAGCCCCAGCCGCCTACCCCATCTGCTGCCCTGGCCCAGAGCGAACGGGCTGAAGCGGTCCGAGCTGCCCTGGCCCAGCTTTCGGCTAGCCAGCAGCAAATTCTGCGCTTGGCCTACTATGAAGGGCTCTCCCAGGCCGCTATTGCCGCTCAACTTGATACCCCCCTGGGTACCGTCAAGACTCACTCTCGAAGGGGGCTGCTTAAGCTCCGCCAAATCCTCCAAGATTGCTGGGGTAACTAGGACTATGACCGGGTCTATCTCCCCTGAACAGCTTCAAGACTTGCTGACAGGTTACGTGCTCTACAACCTCAGCC
>JBARVK010000528.1:0-3455 GCA_049646225.1 Nodosilinea sp. | reverse complement strand
GGGGTATGGCGAGAGTCATAGGTTAGATCGGCTACAGGGAGATCGTTGCAAGGGGGAAGAGTGAGGTCAATGATGACATCGAGGCGAAAATCATTGACCAACCGATTTAGACGCTGGATCAGAGAATCCTGTTCGGGAGAGAGTTGGGCAATCAGCTGACGCACGCGACCATCGTCAGCTGCCTGGGCCGCCCGGTGAATTTGGCTTAGCCATTCAGGGGGAAAACAGCTGAAGTCGGCCTGGGTGAGCGGGTAACGATCACCCGGTGGGCCTTGGGCACTGCGATCGGCCAGACCCGCAGTGCTCCCCGGAGAGGAGCTGGCGCGATCGGGTTTAGGCCCAGTGGCATACTGATAGGTGAGCTTTAAGCTACACCCAACATGTTCGAGCAAAACCTGCCGCTGTAATGGTTTCGGCAACACCGCATTACAGCCCGCTACCAGGCACTCTGAGCGCTGTTCTTCAAAAACGCTGGCGGTAACCGCAATGATTGTAGTGGCGTCTCCACCGGGCAACTCGCGGATTCGACGCGCCACGCTGTAACCGTCAAGCACCGGCATGTGCATGTCGAGACAGATCAGGTGGGGTTGCCACGACTGCCACAGGTCAATAGCCTCTTGACCCTGACTGGCTTCGCGCACCTCAAATCCAGCTCCCTCTAGCCAGTGGCGCAGCAGCAGCCGACCCTCGGCGACATCATCGGCAACTAAAATTCGAGGGATGGGTTGATCAGGAGGCAGGTGCATAATGTCGGGGGCTGGCGGCTTTGTGGTAGCGGCAATCGTGGCCGTACCGACGGGCACACTGACCTTAAAGGTCGATCCCACCCCGGGCTGGCTGGTTACGGTGATGTCGCCCCCCATTAGCTGAGCAAAGTTGTGGCTCAGCGAGAGCCCCAATCCCGTGCCTTCTGCGGAGTGACGCCCCGACTGGGTTTGGTAAAAAGGCTGAAACAGATGGGCAATTTCTTCGGCACCCATGCCCATTCCCGTATCATGCACAACGATCGTGAGACAGTGGGACTTGGCAATATCATCGGCAGGGTTTGATCGGTGCGGGGGGGTGACCTCAGTTAAGGCCCCTCGCACCACAACCCCGCCCTGGGACGTAAATTTAATGGCGTTGCCGATCAGGTTAATTAAAATTTGCCGCAGCTTATTGCCGTCAGCCCACAGCTGGTAAGGCAGGGGCGGTGGCGGCACGACTTCTAGCTGAATGCCCTTGGCCTCGGCCTTCATGTGCAGCATGTCCTGAATAGCTTCGAGCAGCTGGTGCAGGTCGAACGCCTCTTCGTCGAGGGTAATTTTGTTGGCCTCGATTTTGGCTAAAGACAACACATTATTAATCAGCCCCAGCAGGTGGATACCGCTACGGTTGACAATAGCGATCAGATCGCGGTGAGCTGTATCTAAACTGTCGTCATCGTGCAGGACTTGGGTGAAGCCCAGAATAGCGTTGAGGGGGGTGCGCAGCTCATGACTCATGCTGGCTAGAAACTCACCTTTGGCCTGGTTAGCCGCATCGGCAGCGCGCTTGGCTACCGCTAGCGCCTCGGCCTGCTGCTGGGTCTGCCGCAGCAGATCGGCCTGTTGTACCGCCGTCCCCAGATGAGTGCCCACCTGAAGCACCATTTTGACTTCGTTGCGAGTCCAGGTGCGCGGGAGGTGGTGAGCGTAGGTGCCCAGTAGGCCCCAGAGCTGACTACCGGCAAAAATAGGCACAATCACGTAGGCCCGCACTTGCCACCGCTCTAGAAATTCCAGGTAGCAGGAGCTGAACCCTTCGGCGTAGATATCGTTGACGCGGTGGTAAGTACGGTCTTGGCGATAGGTTTCGGCTTGGGTCTCCTGCAGGTAAGTATCTTCAAACAGCAGATAGCTCTCATCAATGCCGCCATTTTGCAGCTCGCGGACACCGCAGTCGCCTTGGTCAATCAGCCGATCATCGCTTGAACCTGTCATCAGGGTAGACAGGGCAGTGGGGTCGGTGAGGGCCTCGGCCACCACCGCACCGCTCCAGTCAGGGTTGAAGCGATAAATCCAAACGCGATCGCAGCTCAGCGCCTGCTGCAATTCTTCGGTGGTAGCAGCAAAAATAGTGTCTAGGTCGAGCGTTTGGCGCATGCGCTGGACAATGTGTGTGACAGCTTTTTCGCGGTTGGCCACCGCCCGTACGGCTACCTCAGCTTGCTTTTGCATCGTAATATCGCTGCAGGTACACACCACTCGTTCTATTCGGCCTGCTTCATTGAGCTGAGGGTCAGCATTGACCAACAGCCAGCGTGGGGGAGCGGTCTGGGTCGCGCTGACCCCAATCACCACATCGCCCAGGCGAGCTTTTTGGGCAATGGCCTGCTGCACAGGTAGATCGGCGGCTGGAAAGGGGGTACCGTCTTCGTGTTGAATATAGCCAGCCTGACCAAACACCAGCGGATGGTTCTCGTTCTCCGGCAGGTAGAGCAGCTGCTGAGCGGCCTGGTTAGCGATTAAAATTTCAGCTTGGTCATTGAGCAACAGCGCCCCTACAGTCATTTCGCGGATTAAGGCTCGAAAGCGCTGTTCGCTCTTGGCGATGGCAACGTCCTGGAGACGCTGCTGGTTGACTCGCAGCACAAGTAGAATAATGACCAAAATTAGGGCGGCGCCGAGTCCTACTGCTAGGGCCAGCCATCGAACGCCTAAATCGGGCGACAGTCCTTTGTCCACACTGAGGTCATTGGGCTGAAACACCGTGGCCGCCATAGCAGTGTAGTGTAGGCCGCCAATGGCAACCCCCAGGATAGGCACCGCTAATTTAGTCAACCAAGGCTGCCCCCGACCTGGATAGCGCTGGGGCCATTGGTTGAGAGCTAGCGCTGCCGTTGAGGCGACGACGGCTATGATTACTGAGAGAGCGACCAAGGGCCAGTGGTAGACCAGGTGCGCCGACATTTCCATGGCCGCCATGCCGGTGTAGTGCATCCAGGCGATCGCTAAACCGACAAACAAACCGCCAGTCCCCAGCCCAGACCAGCTTAGGCTAGGCCGACTGACAAGGACTAGCGCCACACAAGCCGCCAGCACCGCGCCGACCAGCGATAAGCCCGTGGTCACACTGTCGTAGGTGATCGGTATGGGCAGTTCGAGTGCCAGCATACCGACAAAGTGAGTGGCCCAAACCCCTGCGCCCATAGCCAGCCCACCGCCGACTAACCAGGGCCACTGGCAGCGCTCTAGGCCAAAAACCTGCCGTCCTAAACTCAGAGTAGTAAACGACGCTATCACCGCAATACCTAGGGACAAGACCACTAGGCCAGGATTGTAGTGACCAACCACCGCGTAGGTCATTGTGATAATTCCAACCAAAACCTTAAAAACTGTTTCGAGATACAACTCTAGCTTTCCCGACACTGTGGGTCTCTCACCAACGTTCGGTATCAGAGAACACAATCTCTTTAGAGCTGCGTTATTTCTATG
>JBARVK010000527.1:0-2929 GCA_049646225.1 Nodosilinea sp. | reverse complement strand
CTATGAGGTAGGTGAATGATTCCAGCCTGGCTAGTCATTGCAGTGGTGGGAGTAGCGATCGCATCGGCGTCCAGCCTGCTGGGCTCACGCGATATCCGGTGGTTCAAGCAGTTGCGCCGCCCCGACTGGCTCACCTTTGAGTTTGCAATTCCAGGCGTGTGGACGGTGGTCTTTATCTGCGGCGGCTGGTCGGCCTACATTGTCTGGACTCAGACCCAAAGCTGGTGGCTGATGGCTGGGTACGTGCTGCTAGAGCTGCTGATTGTGAGCTATACCCCGATCATGTGTAAGCTGCAGAGTCTGCGCGTGGGGGCGGCGATCGGGGCTGTGGGGTTTATGTTTGGTCTGCTGCTGGCCTGGCCCATTGCCCAGGTAGATGTCAATGCGCTGCTGCTGCTGCTGCCCTACCTGCTGTGGAGCCCCGTGGGGACATTGATTACCTGGCAAATGATTCAGCTCAATCCCAGTGAGGCCTAAGGGAAATGAACAGGCTGTCTAATGCCGAATCCTATCGGTATGCCCCCGATTCGTAAGGGCGACACAGAGCCATACATCCACACCAGCACCACAACCCAGTGCATCAGAGTCACCAGCCAGAATGAGCCAGTGAGCCAGTATGCAACCGTGAGTGCCAGGCCTAAGCCGCCAGCCAGCACCAAAAAGCGAGGGTCGGCAAGTCCGGCCTCGGCCCCTCGGTACAGGGTCTTATCCAGCCCGACGTGATACACCATAAAAGCCACCAGGCTAACGCTGCCTCACAGTAGCCAGCGATCGTTGGGCACCGCTTCAAGTAGGGCAGGTGCAATCAGGCGGCGCAGGGCATCTAACCCCAGGGTCAGCGGGCCAACACCTACGCTCTGGCGCACCAAAAACCCACTTTTCAACCCACAGGAAAGCGCCAGCAGGCTGTAGAAGGCTAGTTCGCCGCCCAGCAGCACCCTGGGCCAGCTCAGGCCGATGGCAGAGGCGTTGGCCAACCGTTGAACCACTCGACTCAGATAGAACTATCGGCAAGCAGCCTGTCAAACCTAAGGCAAAGGAAAGGCTAGCGGCAGAGATTCTCGCTCAAGATACCGTGTTTCTACTCCTCGCGATCGCGTAGCCCCTCAACGATCGCATTGACGATGACCGCATCATCCCAGGCCTGGGGGTCTTCGCCAATACGCACAATCACCAACTCCTCCGACGGAATGACGTAGACCCGCTGGTGGTGGCGACCATCTAGATAAAACGTGTCAGCGGCGGCGAAGGGGGCCGACGAGGCGGAGTTAACCTCAGGATAGGCAGCGGTACGCGCTTTTAGCCAGAGGTGCAGCCCAAAAGTAGCCGACTGGGGCGACGGCATCCGCATCTGCTGAATCCAGCCTGAGGGAATTACCTGGGTATCGCCTACCCTGCCATCGTGGAGCAGCAATTGCCCTAGCCTCACCCAGTCCTGGGCGGTGGCAAAAAAGCAGCAAAAGGGTTTGGCGTGCCCCCCAGGGCGATCGAGCCAGAGAAAGCCATCCCCCGCCCCTAGGGGTTGCCACAGGCGGCGGCTCAGGTAGTCGCCAAAGGATTCGCCCGTGGCTCGCTCCAGCACAAGGCTGAGCAGTTGCGAGTTGACGTTATTGTAGTCAAGCACCTCCCCCGGAGGACGCTCTAGGGGAATGCTGAGCGCCAGCTTCTGGGCATCGGAACCACCGTAGAGCTTGACCAGGTCAGAGCGCAGGGTATCGGTGCGATCGTCGTTGCGCAGGCCCGACTGCATGTAGAGCAGATCGGCAATGGTAATGTCGCCCCTGGGGTCGTTGGCCCACTCGGACAGATAGATCTCTACGGGATCTTGAATAGATTGGATCTGGCCTTCATCGATTGCCACGCCGATCAGCAGCGCCAGCAGAGTCTTCACCATCGACATCGAGTTGACCCGATCGGCGGCTGTCTGCCCCTGCCAGTACTGCTCTAGCACCAGGCGATCGCGGTGCATAACCAGCAGCGCCACTGAGTTCTGCGCCTCGGCAAACTCCAGCGCCGTCTGCAGCGAGTTTTGAGGAATCTCAGTATTGTCCGTCTGGGCCAGGGGCGGAGCCTGGGGGGCAATACCAGTAACCTTTTGCTGGGGTTGGTACCAATTTACAGCGGTAATCGGACGATCGGGGTAAGTGAGCGATCGCCCCAACAGCCGCCAATCCACCGAGATCCGCAGTAATCCTCCCACCGCTACCAACCCCACTACCGTCCACAGTCGAGGCTCTAGGAACGATCTCGTCATGGTGCCAATGAATTATCCCTGCTGTTCCAGGGTAAGCATTTGCCGAGCGCTCAGGGTAAGGCTGGACTAAGAACTACATGCCCATAATGCAGTAGCCAGAGTCGACGTAGAGAATTTGCCCGGTCATACCGCTAGACAAATCGCTGCACAGAAACGCAGCGGTATTGCCCACCTCAGTCTGGGTCACGGTGCGGCGTAGAGGAGCCGTATCTTCGACATGGTGGATCATATCGAGAATGCCGCCCACCGCCGACGACGCCAGGGTGCGAATGGGGCCAGCAGAAATGCCGTTGACGCGAATGTTGTGGGGACCGAGTTCGGAGGCCAGGTAGCGCACGTTCATTTCCAGGGCCGCCTTGGCGATCCCCATGACGTTGTAGTTGGGCACCACCCGCGCCCCGCCCAGGTAGGTGAGGGTGACAATGCTGCCGCCGTTGGTCATCAGCGGCTTAGCTCCGCGGGCCAGGGTAACCAGCGAGTAGGCGCTGACGTCGAGGGCCAGCTGAAACCCATCCTTTGAGGTGGCGCTGAAGTCGCCAGTCAGGTCATCGCGCTTGGCAAAGGCCAGACAGTGGATCAAAATATCGAGCTGGCCCCATTTCTCGGCAATGGTGCTAAAAACCTGCTCGACCTGAGCTTCATCCTGCACGTTGCAGGGCAAAAACAGGCTGGGGT
>JBARVK010000526.1:0-1560 GCA_049646225.1 Nodosilinea sp. | reverse complement strand
GGCTGAACTGTTGCTTAAAGCGAGCGCCGCCGGTGTTGGTCATCCACCCGTGCAAAATTCAACAGGCTGAACCCCTGCAGCTGTTTGAATACGAAGCAACTTACCGCAAATTCTGGCACATCGATCGCGCCATCCAAACGTGCCCGTGGCTACCTTGGGGTAGCTTTGCACACCGAATATATCCACCATGAAACGCGCTCTTGCCCTCGCCCTGGCCCCGCTCTGCCTGGGTCTTGCCGCTACCCTACCGATGCCGAGCCTCAACGGCTGCTCCATGCTGGCCTGGGCTCAGGAAACCCGCACCTACGGTAGCGATGGCCGCGATGGCCGCAGCGGGCGATCGGGGCGCAGTGGCACCGCTGGGGCCAGCCAAACCGCGATTGTCGACGGTATCCCGGCCAGCTTTACTCTCACCGGCAGCGATGGCGAAGACGGCGAGAATGGCGAAGACGGCTATCGGCCCCGCTGCGGCGGCCAGCCTCGCAACGTGGGCTACCACCTGACTGCCCCCGACGGCGGCGATGGCGGCGACGGGGGCAGCGGCGGCAGCGGTGGGGCGGGCGGCGACTTGACGGTATATTTTGGCGATCGCGCCGCCCTCCGGCTGCTCTCGGTAGATGCCCAGGGCGGGCGCTTTGGGCGCGGGGGGCGGGGCGGCAGCGGCACCCTGGGCTGCCGTTGCGACAGGCGTCATTGGGAAAGTCAAACCTGCACGGGCACCCCCGGCCAGGCCGACTACAGCTGCCAAACTAATCGCTACACCTGCCGTGATGGCCGCAGCGGCAGCAACGGTGCCTTTGGCCGCGATGGGGCTCCCGGTGCCGACGGTCAGCTGTGGATTGTCAATCAGCTAGAGCCATTGCCGCCCGAGACTCCGGCGGCATCCGTAGGGCTGTCAACGTTGGCCAACCAGCCGGTGCAGCTCTCGCGCAACCTGTGGGCCGATCGCAGCGGTGCTAACGCCCTGCTGGCATCTGGCTCTCGCGTCAACGACATTTATAAGGAATATACCGGGCGCGTGGAGGGCACCGTCAGCCTTGACTGGCAGGCTCCCAGGCCGCTGGGCACCTTTGCCGGGGGCGATGTGCGTACCGAAATTCAGCCCGATGGGTCGCTGGCGGCTGCCTTTCCCGATAGTTTGTGGGCCGACTACACTACTCGCCGCGAGGGCGACCAGATGGTGATTACGGTGACCAATGCGGTGCGGGCCAGTGATGTCACCCGCCTGGCCCTGGGGACCGTGCAGGGCAGCGGTGCCAGCCTCACTGCCGCCGTGCTCGATTTGGCCAGCGAGTCAGAGTATCTCAATACGCAGTTTCGCCTCACGCTGAGGACCACCCGCGATGACCTCAGGGACAACCGCCGCCCGCGCTATGTCACCGTTTACGACGATGTGGTGCCTGCCGAACTGGTTAGCCTGACGGGCAACCGCTTTGAGCTGGCCCTGGGACGGCTGCCCATCGATCGTGGCCCTCTGACCCGGGGGACCTACGCCCAGCTTGAGCTTACCGCCGTGCGATCGCTGGGCGACAATCGGGCGGAGCAGTCGCTGTCGTGGCA
>JBARVK010000525.1:0-2405 GCA_049646225.1 Nodosilinea sp. | reverse complement strand
CCCCTGGGTGCCAGCGATGAAGTAATCGTCGTTGACCCGCAGCGGGGGTGCGATCGCCCCGTCGATTCCACCTCTACTCGCCGTCCCCTCAACAGTTACATCTCGACCAAAGCCGCCGAGAGCCTGGAACTGAAGCGGTATAAACACGCGATCGCCCAACTGGGCAGCCTCGAAGCCTTTCAACAAAGCCTGACCGACCACATCAATGCCGAGCACGGTCTGTATCTCCTCTCTGCGGAGCAGGTGAAAGCCCTGAAGCAGCTCCAAATCAGCTTTCCCGATACCTACCGCACCCTGACCGATGACACATTCCCTAAGGCTAAGCCATGATCTGCCTTTGCTTTCGTACCCTCCTCCTCTACTTCGCCTGTGGAATTTTCTTCCTTTCCAGTTGCACAGCCGCCAACGGACAGGACATCCCTCGAATTCCGGGTACCCAAGGCGTTTTGCCCGAATTTCAGAGCTTGCTCTCTACACTCCAGCACCAGACTCAACTCGCGATCGTGCTGCCCACCGTCATTCCCACCGATGCCCTGGTGCCGCCAGCCGATCATCCGAAGCCCTACCTGAACGTGCCGATCACCCCCGATGGCCACTTCCAGCAAGTGGTTCCCCACATCACCGTTGCCACGCCTACCCACTACGAAATCTCCCTCGATGCCACGACCGATTGCCAGGGCGACGACAGCTGCTCCTTCGGTTTTCTCTCCGGCGAACAGGTCTTTCAAGACACCCCCACGGTGGCATCCCTCTATGCCTACGAACTCAAACCCAATTCTCAGCCCGTGGCGCGATCGCCCGAAGCCATGGGTGAAGTCACCCTCACAGGCGGCATCACTGGATTCTTCATCCCCTTTGTCTGCGGGGCCAACTGCGACACGTCCAAGATTTTCTGGGAGCAAAGCGGGGTGCGCTACGGCGTCGGTATCCGCTACGGCTCCCAGGCCACCCTGATTGTCTTTGCTAACTCGGTTATCCAAAACGAAGGGACAACGCCATGAACCCTGTGATCACACCCGCCCCAATTGAGGCTGAAGTCGCTGAAGCCGCCTTGCCCGAGAGCATCAACGAACTGACCCAAGCGCTGCAAGCCGTTCTCCAGCAGTACCTCCCCTTCGTCCCCGAAGATGTCTCAGTCTTCTTTGGTGGGGCGGAAGTTTACCGCTATTGTCCCTCGGACGACAGCGTTGCCTGGTGGGGCTACTACTGGGGCGATCCGGAAGCGCCCTCAGCGACGGTGGAGCCATGAGCCCTCATGCACCCCGACTCCAAAGAACAGCTCATTCAGCACTTCCGCGATCGCCTCCTGGCCGGTGTCAGCTATCCCCGCATCACCGAAGCAAGGCGAGAGGCCACCGACGTTCTAGGAAAGCTGATTGTCCCTGGTGATCCGCTCACCAAAGTGGTCGATGAAGCCATGGAAGCGGCGGTAGTGCGCGCCTCCGGCCCAATCATCGCCCAATGCCAGACGACTCACGACGCCTACGATCGCCTGGTGGAATTGCTGGATCAGCAGCCCAACCTCACCGTTCGTTCCTCTACCTCGGTGCTCCAGCAGGCGTACAGCACCCCGGTTCCCATCGCCTATCTGGCCTCGGTTCTGGCGGATATTACTCCTGAAACATGGGTTTACGAACCCACTGCCGGGAACGGTGCGCTACTGATTGGGGCAAATCCAGAGAAGGTGATGGCCAATGAGATTAACGGCGATCGCTTGGCTGAACTCCAGACCCGAGGCTACCGGAACCTCACCCAGCACGATGCCACCACCTACCAGCCCCAGGAGCCAGTAGACCGAGTCATCTGCAACCCGCCCTTTGGCTCCATTAGAGGAGCCAACCACCGCACCCAGCGTTTCCCCATTGCCGATACCTGGACAACTCAGGTGGATCAGGCGATCGCTCTCAAAGCCTTGGAGGCGATGAAAGACGACGGGCGAGCGGTGCTGATTCTGGGGGGCAAAAAGGGCATTGACCCAGAGTTCAGGTCTGAGCGCTACAACACCCGCGAAAGTCGCGCCTTCTTCTACGTGCTCTACAACCAGTACGCCGTCACCGAGCATTTCTCGATTTCCGGTGACCTCTACCGCAAGCAGGGCGCGGGATTCCCCATTGATGTCATTGTCATTGCCGGACGAGGGCCATCTACCCGGCATCTCCCCGCTGCCCAAGTCCCTGACCTCAAAACCACCTTCGCTGAACTCAAGGAGACCTTAACGAATGGGCCAATACGACACCTATCCCCAGATCTGGGCACCGCCCCACAACAGTTCGTTGTTCGTGGTGAAAGTGCCCCAGACCCTGCAAGCCCTCAACGAGCAGACTTACAAAGTCCTGATGGTGGAACGGCTCGACGGGATGATTCAGAGCTGGCTAGACATCGCGACCCTCGAAGCGACTCAATCC
>JBARVK010000524.1:0-17894 GCA_049646225.1 Nodosilinea sp. | reverse complement strand
TCCAATCGGGCACCGGGCGCAAGTAAGTATTGTTACCGTTGCTCAAACCCCTCTCACGAGGTGCGCAATCATGACAATCAGATTGTCAGGTTCAACAGGTTTAGGGAGATGCAGTTGGAATCCGGCGGCAAGGGCCTGCTGTTGATTCATCTCTCCGGCAAAGGCGGTCAGGGCGATCGCCGGGATGTCACCCCCCTGTTTAGCAGGCAAAGCTCTGATCTGACGAATCAGGGTGTAGCCATCCATCTCGGGCATACCGATGTCGCTCAGCAAGAGATCTGGCTGAGTTTGGCTGAGCAACGCTAAGGCCTCAGCTGCGGAGGCCGCCGTTAAGACCTTGGCCCCCGCCTGCTCTAGCACAAAGGCAATAAACTCACGGGCATCTATCACATCGTCTACCACTAGAATCTGCATGCCCTCTAGACTGACCTCAGGCTCTAGCGACGGGGTATCGTTAGACGCTGATAACCGCACCGGCATCACCGGCAGTCGAACCGCAAAACTTGCGCCCAGACCTTCCCCGTCACTGGCGGCTTGCACGCTGCCTCCGTGCAGCTCAACCAGATGATGCACGATCGCCAACCCCAGCCCCAGCCCGCCATGCTGACGGGTTGTGGCCCTATCCGCCTGCCGAAAATAGTCAAACACATGGGGTAAAAAGTCTGAGTGGATGCCCTTACCCGTATCAAGCACCGTGATTTGGGCGTAGGTCTGCGCTGAGTGGCTCTGCGCTCCTCCGGCCACCACTGACAGCTCTGTGTCCTGACTCTCGACCTGCTCTAGTCGCACGTCAACGCGCCCCCCCGTTGGGGTGAACTTGACCGCATTGGACAGGAGGTTCCAGACGACCTGCTGGAGGCGATTGGAGTCACCGAGTACCTGAATCGGCAACAGATCTGAGGCCAGAGCCGATGACATCTCATCGCCGCTGCCCTGTTCCCACTCTCCCATCGGCCCACGCACGGTAAACCGTAGGTCGATCGATTTTGCCTCGGCGGCCAGGCGCACGGTTTCAATCGCCGCCTGTACGGTGGTTAACAGATTAACCGGCACCATATTGAGGCTGAGCTTACCCTGGAGAATGCGAGATACATCCAGCAGGTCTTCGATCAGTTCAGACTGAAGTTTGGCGTTGCGCTCTATTGTCTCTAGAGCCTGCTGCATTTTTGCCTCACTCAGCGTCTGGGTTCGCAGCAGCCGTGCCCAGCCCAGGATGGGGTTGAGGGGCGACCTGAGCTCGTGGGAGAGCACGGCCAAAAACTCATCCTTAATTCGGTTGGCCGATTCTGCTTCAGCGCGGGCGGCCTGTTCTCGTAGCAGCTGAAGTCTCTGCTCTTCGCTCCGTTTGCGTTCGGTGATATCGAGCACAATGCCCTGCACCCGAACTGTTTGCCCGGTTTCGTCGCAGAAGGGACGACCACGGGCGGCAATCTGGCGAATGGTGCCATCGGGCAAGACCACTCGGTATTCCAGGTTATGCTCTGCGCCTTCGGCCAGGGTCTGGCTGAGGGTTTGGGTAAAGCCGTCGCGATCGTCAGGGTGAATGCAGTCCATCACGGCTTCTAACGTGCAGTCAAAGGTGTCGCGGCTGACGCCAAAGGCCCTGTACATTTGGTCATCCCATTCCACCTGGTTCTTGACCACGTCCCAGCTCCAAACGCCAATTTGTCCCGACTGCAGGGCTAAATTGAGCTGCTCCTGGCTTTCGGCTAACTCTTGATAGAGCTGGGCATTTTCCAGGGAAATCGCGATTTGGGCCGACAAAATTTCTAAGGCCGAAAGTTGAGCCTGGGTGAAGGTACCCGTGGCTAAGTTGTTTTCCAGGTACAAGATGCCCATCAGTTTAGACTGACGCGCAATGGGCAAGCAGAGAACCGATTTCGGTCGCTTGCGGATGATATATCGATCCTCCGAAAAAAGGTCAGATTCGACCGCATTGTCTAAAATGACGATGTCCTGGGTTCGCCGCACATAGTTGAGAATAGATTGCGGCACGCATTGGGAGGTTTCAGCATCCGCCATGAACTGCTGAAAAGTGGGGTAGTCGTCGGCTTGATTGGCTCTGGCTTCGACTTCTAGTACCAGGCGATCGTTTCGCAGCAGTAGCGCATAGCCAATCTCAGCCCCTGTCTGCTCAATCACGATCTGCATTAAGGTTTGCAGCAGCTCAGATAAAACAATTTCGCCAGAAATGGTTTGTGATGCCTTAATCACAGACAACACATCGAGCTGCGCTCCGCTGCTTAAAAATGTGGCGCTAGATGACGCGGTATGATCTTTGGGAACAGCGGGTTTGGTCGGAGGAAATAATTCCCCGTAGCGATTTTCGAGATCCTGCACCTTGCCCAGGGCACCCCAGCGCAGATAGAGGTTTCTGGCTTCTTGTACATAGGTTCTGGCGATCGCGTCAAAGGTTTGGTTCAGGTAAAACTTGGCCGCCAGCTCGTAGGCCAACGCCTCGTACTGCACAAATTCATGGTCACGGGCAGCGTGAATCGCTTGCTCATAGAGGCGCATGGCCTCTAGCTCGCGGCTTTCAAGACGCGCTATTTCAGCCGCGACTAATAGGGCTTTATGGGCAAAGTTGGCCGGACAGTGATCGGCCCAATACTGTAGCTGGCGGTGGTGCTGGTGCAGCAGGGCTGAATACTCGCTCTGATCGGCCCTAGATGCGCTGGGATATAGGGCTGCTAATACGAGGGCGTGATGCAAGACATAGTTGGCTTCAATGGGCAGCGATCGCACTGCGCCCAAATCTTTGAGCGCCGCCTGGGCGGCTTCGAGGGCCTCATCATAGTGCTCATAGGTGAAGCAGATAATCAGCTTCAGGATGTGGTAGAACACAATCCCGCTGGCGAATTCGGCCTGGTTTAAAACGGCCAGCGCGGCGGCTTCATCAACGTCATGGCTGTTTAGCGTATGGGCAGGGTGGGTTTGGCCCTGCAAACTGAAGATAAACTGTTGCTGCAAGCGGATGGTTTGATAGGCCGCTGTATGGCGAGACTGTTTGGCAAAGTCAAGGTATTTCTGCATCGCCCGATCGGCTTCCGCCAGCGGAGCAATAGCCTCAATCATCTGCCAGGAGGCCTGGAAGCCGTTGTAGTTGGCCATGGTGATATCCCCGGCTTCCACACAGCTCAAAAACCCCTGCTCTAAAAACGGAAAATCCGTTTGCATCGGATTAGCCCAAACATTGATATGGCTGCCGTGGATATGCAGGACGGTGCCCTTGTACTTAGGATCGCCCAGGGCCTGATTTAGCTGAATTGACATGTTCGAAAAGGCATACCCCGATGGAATGTCGTGAAACATCGAGACGAGCAGCATGGCATACATGCTGTAGGCAAAGCAGGACTCTTCGGTATGGCCAAATCGTAGGGAGTAATTGAGGGCTTTGAGAACCACCAGCGGAAAGACACTGGGCTTGCTCAGATAGGCCGGCGGGCCGATGGAGATCAGCAGCGTGAGAATTGTTTTTAAGGTGGGATCGTGAATGACGGGGGCATGAATTAGATCGGCAATGGCGCGATCGCCCAAATTGATCTCAGCCTGCTTTTTTTCTAAATCGATAGCGACATGCACCCGATCATCGGTGTCTGGAAAGGTCACCTCAAATAACCGCAGTGCCGTCAGTCCTACCGTTAGGGCTTGATCAAACTGCCCTTCGACCTGATAGAGATGGATCTGCAGCCGATAGATCGCGGCCTGATCGAGCGCGGTTCGGGCTTTGGTCAGCAGGAGCTGAAATAAGGTCTCGGCCTGCTTCAGATTGCCGGTTAAATACTGACATTCCGCCAGTTCAGTCACCAGATCAAACACCCGAGCGTAGTCCACCTCCCAGGCATCGGGGGCGAGGTGATGACTGGCGGTTTCAAAAAATCTCAATGCTGGCACATAGGCCGTAGAGGCTTTTGCCCGCTTGCCCGCCAGGTAGTTTAAGTGCAGCAGCTGATCGATTTCAGCCCTGTCCGTGATCAGGTCTGAGCTGAGGTTGAGATGATTGACCACATCAAAGATCTGCTCAGACCGATCGTCTAAATTGATATTGTTCAGCAACAGTCGGCCAATCTGAAGATGCACCAGCTGCTTCTGTGCAGCGGGAATCAGCGCATAGGCCGCCTGCTGAATGCGATCGTGGACAAAGGTGTAGTACGCGGCTTCAGTGGATGTATCGATCAGAATTAAGCCTCGCAAAACGGCTGCCCAAAGGGCCTGGGCAATTGCCTCAGCTGGGCACTCAGCCACAATGGACAAGACATCTAAATCAAACTGATTGCCCACGCAGGAGGCTAGCTTTAGCATGCGCTGAGTTTCTGATGACAGCTTTTGCATGCGCTGAATCATTAAATCGACCACGTTGTCGGTAAACCCTTTGGCCTCAATCTGGCGAATATCCCACTGCCACTGATGGTTTACTGGGTTAAAGGTCAGCAGGTTTTCCTGACGCAAAACTTTAAGGAACTCATTGATGAAAAAGGGATTGCCGTTGGTCTTTGCTAACACGAGCTGCGCTAGGGGGTCTGCCTGATCTGGCGAACACTGCAATGTTTCAGAAACTAATTGGTTGACGCAGTCAAAATCAAGGGGCGACAGCATGATTGTTGTCAACGGGATGTTCTGCTGATGCAGGTTGTCTACCATCACGCTGACGGGGTGGGAGGCATCGACTTCATTGTCGCGATAGGCCAGTAAAAAGCAGAGAGATTGCAGATTTGAGCTCGTTACAATGGTTTGAATTAGCTGTAGCGTAGCGCTATCGGCCCATTGCATATCATCTAAAAAGATCGCCATGGGATGGTCTGGCTGGGCAAAGGCGGCCATAAAGTTTTGAAAAACCAAATTAAACCGATTTTGCCGTTCGGTAGAGCTCAGCACAGCGATGGGGGGCTGTTCACCAATAATTAGCTCAACTTCTGGAATCATATCCGTAATCAGTTTGCCGCTGGTGCCGACGGCTGCCTGAATGCGATCGCGCCAAGCCGCCAGTGTTGCCTCTGGTTCGGTTAGCAGCTGCCGCACCAATTGCTGAAAGGCCTGCACAATCGTCGCGTACGGAATATCGCGTTTGTACTGATCAAACTTGCCCGAGATAAACAGGCCTCGGGTTTGCACAATGGGCTTTTGCAATTCATTCACGAGGGACGATTTGCCCACGCCAGAATAGCCAGAAACCAAAATTAGCTCCGGTTTTCCGGTGGTGACCACTCGGTTAAACACGGTCAGCAGTTGAACAATATCGGGCTCACGTCCGTAGAGTTTTTGGGGAATTTGCAGCCGATCGGAGATGTCCTGTTCCGCCAGGGTAAAGGCTGAAATTGTGCCACTTGTTTCCCACCGCTGCCTACACTGCTCTAAATCGGCCTGTAGACCAATGGCGCTCTGGTATCGATCTTCGGCCACCTTGACCAGCAGTTTCATGATGATGTCCGATAGCATCGGCGGAATGGCGGGATTGATCACCGCCGGGGCGATCGGTACTTTAGCAATGTGGCAGTGAATCCACTCCAGCGGATCTGCTCCCTGGAAGGGCAACTGTCCGGTGATGATTTCGTAGAAGGTTACCCCCAGGGAATACAGGTCGCTCCGCTGATCAATGCCCCGGTTCATCCGCCCCGTTTGTTCGGGCGACAGGTAGGGCAGGCTGCCTTCAACCCGGTTGGCATGGCTAACAATTTGGCCGTCGTAGGGAATAAAAGCCGCCAGGCCAAAATCACCAATTTTGACCTGATTGCGATCGTAGTTAACAATGATGTTGTGCGGCTTGATGTCTTTGTGAACAATATGGTGCTGATGGATTTGAGCCAGGCCATCCACAATTTGAAGGGCCAGGTTGAGGAAGGCCATTGGGTGATGAAACTGGCTCAACTGCTGATCGAGCGATCGCCCGCCAAAGTCTTCTAAAATCAAATAGGGCACTCCCCGGTCAACCTCTAGGGCCAAGGCTCGCAGAATGCCCGTCATGGTCAGGCGTTGCGCGATCGCATATTCATGCTTGAGCTGGGTAATGTTGTAGTCCGTACACTGCTCTGGGCGTAATCCTTTAATTACCACAGGACAATTGTCTGCGCCCCTCACGCCTCGGTAGATCAAAGATTTTGTCCCGGCCTGTAATAACTCAGTAACCGTAAATCCAGCTAATGTGAGTGCCACTCTACTTGCTCCTCGGGTCTAAGTCTTGGTTAACGTACGCCTCTGTGCTTGAGTTACTACCCTAAGAAGATGGACTGAAGGATGGCATCATCACCTGGGAAATGGCATTCACTAACTGTTCTGGTTCAATCGGCTTGGTCAAATGCAGTTGAAACCCCGCCGATAGCGCCTGGCGCTGGTTCAGGTCGCCAGCATAGGCGGTTAGGGCAATAGCCCTCAGCGTTTTCCCCGGCGGCAGTACCCTGGTGCGCACCTGCTGCATTAGGGCATAGCCGTCTGTTTGGGGCATGCCAATATCGCTGATTAAAACCTCAGGCAGTGATTCGGCCATCTGGTCTAACGCCTCGGCCACAGACGCGGCTACCCGTACGACTGCCCCCTGGGATTCCAGGATGAACCGGATCAAATCTCGCATGTCGGCGTCATCATCCACAACTAAAATGTTGATTCCGCCCAAATTTTTGATCGTTTCCGGGGGGCAATCTTCTCGGTCAGGCCGCTGGCTCAAAACCGTCAGCGGCAGTCGAACGGTGAAGGTTGAGCCCCGACCGCGACCTGGGCTAGTGGCATGCACGGTGCCGCCGTGTAGCTCAACCAGGTGGCGGACGATCGCCAACCCCAACCCCAATCCTCCAAATTGACGGGTCGTACTGCTGTCAGCCTGGCGAAAATACTCAAACACATGGGGTAGAAAATCAGGGCTGATGCCCTCACCCGTATCGCTCACACTAATGTGGGCGAAGGTGCCGACCTGCTCTAGCCGCACCTCGACTTGGCCACCCGGCGGCGTAAATTTCACGGCATTGGACAGCAAATTCCACACCACCTGTTGTAGACGATTGGCATCTCCACTGATGTGACCCACCACGGGCTGCAAGTGGGTCTGAATTTGAATGGTCTTGGCTTCGGCTGACAGCCATACGGTTTCGAGGGATGCTTCGACGGTTTTAACTAAATCTACGGGAGAGCCGTTTAAGTTCAGTTTCCCCTGCAAAATCCGGGAAACATCGAGCAAATCCTCAATCAGCTGCGCCTGAAGTTTGGCATTGCGCTCGATCGTGTCCAGGGCGCGATCGGCAACGGCGGCATCGAACTGGCGAGTGCGTAACAGCTTGGCCCATCCCAGAATCGGGTTAAGGGGCGTTCTTAATTCATGGGAGAGCACGGCCAGAAACTCATCTTTGACCCGGTTGGCGGCTTCAGCCTGCTCGCGGGCCACCTGCTCGCGCTTTAATAGCTGCTCACGCTCGGCCTCAGCCTGCTGACGTTCGGTAATGTCTGTGTTGGTGCCAAACCAACGCAGCACGTTGCCCTGCTCGTCTCGAATGGGCACGGCTCTTGACAGAAACCAGCGATATTCGCCGTCGTGCCTGCGCATGGGAAAGGTATCTTCCCAAATCTCCCCTGATTCAATGTGGCTGCGAAATTTCGCAGTGACCCGCTCAACATGGTCGGGGTGATGAACGGCTTGCCAACCCCAGCCTTGCAGATCCTCAAGGGACATGCCGGTGTAGTCAAAGCAACGCTGGCTGTACCAGAAAATGGAGCCCTGACCATCGGCCATCCAGACCAGTTGAGCAATATTATCGGCTAAAGCCCGAAACCGCTCTTGGCTCTCTCGCAGGGCAGCCTCGGCTTGTTTGCGCTGGGTGATGTCGGCGACTACCGCTAAACAACTGACACCCAACTGCGTTTCAGCCACTGGCGCTGTCCACAACTCCACCTCGAAGAGAATGTTTCCCTTTTTCTGGCGCTGGGTTTCAACGGCGACGAGCCCCTGTCCCTGGAGAGTAGTCGCTAGGTTATGCAAAAACTCATCTTGCCTATCGTCGGGAATAGCCGGCAGGAAGCGCCCCAAAACCTCCGGCTGGCTCCAGCCAAAAATCTGCTCAGCGGCAGGGTTCCAGATCCGCACCGTGCCGTCGGACTGTAACCCCATGATCGCTAAGGGACAGGCTTGAATGATGGCCTGTAGGGTTTGATTCGTTTCAGCCAGCGCCGCCTCGGTACGTTTGCGATCGCTGATATCCCGGGTGATACCCGCCACCGCTTCTACGGCCCCCTCCGTATTAAACAGCGGTACGAGAATATACTCATAGTCACGGGTGCCCAAGGCGCTAGGATAGGGAGTCTCATCCCGTACGGATTGACGCGTAGCAATGACCTGCTGAACCTGGCGATGCAACCGATCGGCCAATTCCGCTGGATACTCTAGTTCGAAGCAGGTTTTACCGATGGCTTCGCTTGAGGTTTTCTGCCAGAGATCGAGTAAGGGCTGGTTGACATAGGTGAACCGTCCGACCCGATCAAAGGTGTAGATGAAATCGGGTACGGCAGAGGCTACTGCATCAAATCGCCACAGCTGTTGCTTCAGCTCTGCCGAGAGACGCTGCAGGTCAGCTTCGGCATGTTTTCGCTGCGTAATGTCGATCAGCACGCCGGGAAACGAAACTGGGTGGCCTGCGGCATCATACTCGACCCGACCGCGGGCGGTGAGCCAGCGTTCCTCCCCGGTAATCGTGCGAACGCGGTACTCAGCGGCGTACTCTTCCCCAGTGGCGATCGCCTGCTGAATGGCCGCCACCACACGAGGACGATCGTCCTCATGCATTGAGCGGATGAAATACTCAATCGGCAATCCCTCTGAGGTAACCTCGGCTGGCTCTAGGGCAAAAAGCGCGGCAAATGCCGCATTGGTAATGACGCGATCGGTGGAAATGTTCCACCGCCAGGCGTAAACAGCTCCTGCCGCCAGCGCCGACTCAAGCTGCACATGGGCTTCTCGCAGCGCTATGGCAGTTTGTTGGCGTTCGGCTTCGCTACGCTTGCGATCGGTGATGTCAAAGACGACCCCAATCGAACGGGTGGCCGTTCCGGTTGAATCGTAGGTAAAGCTTCCTAAACCCTGTAACCAGGCAATCTGGCCATTATCTGCTCGAATCACCCGATACTCGGCTTGATACAGCGTGTGATCCAGTCTCGACTGCTCCCAAGCTTGATGCACTCGCTCTACATCATCAGGATGAATGCGGCTGTACCACATTGCTTCGCTAGCTTCTCCCGTGGCAACGGGTTGATACCCCAGCATGGTGAAATGCTGCTCTGACCAAACGGCGTTACCCGTGATCAGGTCTACATCCCAGGTGCCCATACCTGCCCCTTCCGTCGCCAGCCGCAGGCGTTCCTCGCTTTGGCGCAGCGATCGCTCTACCCGTTTGAACTCTGTAACATCCCTAGAAAACCCCACAACCGTTTGAATCTGTTCTCCCTGCCTCGATTCAGGCACAAAGTGAGACTGGTATACCCGGAGTTCTCCCTGGGGGTTGGGAAATTCACTTTCGATTGACCGTCGCTGCCCGGTGTCAAAGACCTGCTGTATCTGGGCAAACCAGACTTCTGACTGGGGGTCTGTAAAGCCCAGTTCAGCGCCTGTCTTACCGATAAATTGGGCGGCTGGTATACCCACAGCCTGCTGAATGCTGGGGCTGATGTACAAAAACCGCAGCTCGCGATCGTAGCGCATGATGATGTCGGGCGTATTTTCGAGCAGCGCCCGAAACTCTAGCTCTCGCTGCTGCAAGTCGGCTTCTACCTGTTGGCGGCTGAGTTCGTCGTGCTTCGCGCTGGTAATGTCATGCACCGTCCCTACCACCTGATGCACTCGTCCATCGGGTAGACGCGTAGACACCGTGTTGCGGCTCCAGAGCCACCGCCACGCTCCATTGGCGTGACGCATGCGATATTCGTAGTCAATTATCTCGCCATCGGCAGCCCGATTGAGCCGCTCAATCTGGAAGCCGAGGTTGGCAAAATCGTCTGGATGGATGAGTTCAGCAAACAGTCGATCGCCAAAGTCTTGAATTTGCTCAGGGGTGTAGCCCAGTAATTCACCGATTTGACGATTGACATAGACGTTGCGCTGCTCCAGCACGTCGTATACATAGAGCGTTCCCGGCATCGAATCGGCCATCTGCTGAATAAACCGCTGGCTTTCCCGCAGTTGTAGTTCAGCCTGTTTGCGCTCTGTCGCATCAACAGACAGCCCAATCAGCCGAATACCTTTCCCTGCCTCATTGAGATAAACCCGTCCTTGGCTGGTGAGCCAGCGTGTCACCCCATCTGGGCCAATCACACGGTAGTCCAGACGGTAGTCTGCCTGGCCTGCCCTGGCCTGTTCTACCGACTGCATCACCTGCTGGCGATCGTCGGGATGAATCACGGCAAAAAAGTCATCCGCCGTCCCGACCTGAAGGCCCCAAACCGCTTGGGCATTTGGGGAACAAATGACTTGCTGGGTGGTTAAATCCATATCCCAGGAGACCATTTGGGCCGACGTGAGGGTCAGGTGTAAGCTGTCTTCAACCTCTTGCCGCGCCGTTTGTTCTTGATGCAGCTGCTGCGTCAACTGCTCTACCTGTTGCTGGCACTGACGGTGAGCGTGTTCTAGGTCTAACAGGCGTTGACGGAGTGTGGTGACCTCATCAAGCGACTGATTGGTAGAGATGTCAGAGTCATTCATTGCAGCAAGGACAGGTGGAAATGTAGAGGATAGGCTGTGCCAGCAGTGATACCAGGGGCACCTAAAACAAATGTACCCGCAGCAACCAGTGATTTTAACGGCCCGCGTAGCTACCGACTGACTGGGTTAAGCACGTTATGAAGACCGAGTCTAAGGACCTCAGGAACCCAGTAAAAAACTGGATCTGAAGGGTTTTGATCCAGATGCTATTGCTCTAGCCGACCCTTTCCCTCAGGCAACCCATCGGTAAGGCTCCCCGGTTCACACCCCTGCCTGCAACCTTTCGACTGGATACGTTGTCCCTCGACGGTCGATTGAGAGCAACCATACCGGCACTAACCGGGATAGTTGACAATCTGATGGCCCGCAGACCTGCTGCGATCGCGCTCAACAGTCCCAGTGGGGCCGCAGCCCTATGCCAGTAGGGCAAAAGAATGGGTTTTAGTGGCGATCGCCCTCCCAGGGCAAACCAGAGACCTAAACCAATTGTGACGCCTGAAACGATGTGATTTTCTAACCAAAGGTTTAGTTCCGAGCCCATACGCTGCCTCATTTGGCAAAAATAGTAGAGGTGTTAGCCTACCTTACGACAGAGGCCGTTCCCTTGGCATTTCTCTTGAGACGGATTTTAGTCAGGCGCGTTACCCGGTCCATTAGTGGCTCAGCAATCGGCAGGGAGGCTTTGCGGTCGCGCGCTCTGAACCCTCAACAATCACCCACAGCAAAAAAGTCTCGCCGCCTACTCAGGCGGCGAGACTGGAGAGTCATCGCTGAGCAGCCCAGACGCTAGGCCTAGAACCGAATTGAGGTGCCGTTGATGCCTCGGAAGTTAAACTCGCCGAGGGATTCGCGATAGGTGCTGCGAAGGTCGCGCAGCATGGAGATGGCCAACCGTTCGCCCAGCAGGTTACCGCCGGTTTCGATGCCGGTGCCGGGGCGATCGCAGCCTGCATTTGGCCCCGAGGTGGTGCCATCGGTGCGCCAGTGCATACCGGCCCCATCGCGGAACAGGGTGACGTTGGCAATCAGCTTGTTCAGCTCGCCGTGAATGGTGAGTTCTTCACCTTTGCGGTGGTAGTCGGCCAGCTTAGAGCCGCCATCCACCGGCACCTTGGGGTTGGGGAAGGGGCCATCGGCAAAGTAAGCCTTGGCGATGGTGGCCGATGCCGCCACAAAGGCGGAGTGGCCGCCGGGGTAGGCCGGGTGAGTGGGCGACCCTTCGGGGAAGCCCATGGGCAGCAGCCAGGTACCCTCGCCGTTGCCTCGGCTTTGGGCAATATTTTGCTGGCGGTTGTGCTCGTAAATGCGATCGAGCACCTGAGTTTGACGCCAAACCTCGGCTCCTTCGCAGAACAGGTCGTTGAACTTGGCATCGTAGCAGGGGTTTTCGGTCGAGCCCCCCAGTTCACCGCGACGGAACAGCTCCAGGCGCTGGGCGTATACCTCGGGCCGCAGGCGGCGGTGCACACACCACTTCTGGAACCAGGCGTGCTTGAGGGCGTAGACCCCAGCCAGTCCGGCCTGCATCGTGATGTCTGGGCCACCTAGACTACCAAAGCCATCGGCGGTGGTAATTGCCTTATCTCGCCCGTCTCTGTCCTTGCCATAGGGAACGGCGTCCGACATAGTCGCCTTTTGACCCAGCAGCATGAGGGTAGCCCACAGTCCCGCCTGGTGTGGCAAGTCGGCGTGTACCCACTGCCCAGCATCGCGCAGGGTGGTGATATAGCGCGTGCCATCGACAACGTCGGTGCCGCTGGGGTCGATGTCGCCGTTGTTGATCTGATTCCAGGTCTTCAGGTCGGTCATGTAGTCGAGCCCAGGCCGGGGATAGCGCTGCTGCTGCCGAATCGGCTGGTTGCCGAAGTTAAAGTCTTGCAGCAAAAACTGGGAGACGTGGGGACCAACATTGCAGCCGGTGTAAGGGCCGCGAAACAGGGTCTGGGGGGTACAGACAAAGCCAAATTGATCTTCAAAGCCCAGGGCGTTGAGGTCGTCGCAAGCGGCCTGAATCAGCCCGCTGTTGGCGTACTGATCGAAGGGCACATCGCGGCAGAGGGCCATCCAGTAGCGCTCAACCATATCAATGGCGGTGCTGCGGCTGCCAAAGGCGGGGGCAGCGGCCATCCGAGCTCCGTTGGAGTCGTTACCTACTACCTGGTAAGAAAGCGCATTCAACGGATTGACCAGTCGGCGCTTGCCACCGCCCAGCTGAACCTGTTCCAGGGCCTCTTGGGTGCCGATTTGCAGGGCATCGAGCAGCGTTCGCAGCGATGCGGGGTCAACCAGCCCTTTGTCATCGTGCACCAGGGCCTTTGTAAACGAAGCGAACCCGGCAAATCCAATCTGCTCACACCGTTCCTCATCGCTGTTGATGGCAGGCTGGTTGAGGTCAAAGCTATCAAAGGCGTCATCCCGCTTTTGGTCGCGCAGGGTACGGGCATCATTGCGGCGGGCTTCAAAGTCGCGACCGGGTCGCTGCGCACAGGGGTGGTAATCAGACATAGTAGACATATTCCTTGATGAATAAGTAGGTGATTTGACCCAGGGCTGCCTATCGCTAGGCCCTAGAGCAGCTGGCGGGAGGGCCAGGATGGGCGGCTTTTCAGGAGAGAGTAGCAGCCCTAAAAATTTGAACAGCTTCCTGAAATCCATAGAACAAAAGGGAATAAATCAGAACCTTTAAATATCTAAGTTCTGGCAGTCATAGAACACCACTAAGCCGCAAACAAAAGCGATATCTCTCAACAGATTCTGTATTTGAGATGGCCTAGCCTCGGCACATGCCTAATCTAAATAAGCCCACCTAAAAACCACAGTACCCGGCCGGGTGAATTTCTTGAGCACGATCCTTAGGCGCAGAACTGTGGCCAAAAGTTGTGTGACTAAAAGACTTAATATTTGATGCATGGAGAGTAACTATCTTCCCTTTGCTGCGGCACTAATTAGGGTGATTAGTTCTCGGCGATCGCTCTTGATTGCTATTAAGCCGCCCTTTAAACTTTCGACTGGTACTCGGTCCTGTCTCTGTCAAAACAGTCACAGCAGAGAGCCGCCCCAAGCATTTTCTTAGGTGACAATCTCCTCCTTTCTATTAGCCTGACTCCCTCCAATGAGCGATGGAGCTGGCCTGCCCAACTTGCTAGAACATTAGACAATGCAACAGTTGCTGTTGTTGGGTCTTGTAGCGTCTTGAACGCTGCTAGTGACTAATACCTACGGTTTTGCAACGGTTGCGGGCTTCGCATAATAGGAGGAAGCGACCTATGGCTTCACAACACAGACGCGCGGTGGGCGTTTTCCCCGATCGCCCCAGAACAGCGTCTGCTTTGCAGACGCTCAGTGACTCGGGCTTTGCCATGAGTCATGTATCCATCATTGCTAAAGATGCCGATCGCCAAAATGCGATCGCTGGGGTTCCGGTCAAAGATGACGTTAGCAACCAGGCCGACACAGGTGGTACCGTTGGGGCCGTTACCGGCGGCGTGTTAGGCGGTGTCACAGGGCTACTAGTGGGGCTTGGTACGCTAGTGATTCCAGGGGTTGGGCCGGCCCTGCTGGCCGGAGAGGCCGCTGCCGTGCTGTCAACAGTAGTAGGCGGTGCTGCCGGGGCCGCCGCCGGTGGCCTAGTCGGTGCCCTGATTGGCTTGGGTATTCCTGAGCACCGGGCTAAGCACTACCGCGATCGCATTTCCCAGGGTGATTATCTGGTCATGCTCAAAGATACTGAGCCTGAAATTGCCCGCGCCGAACGCACCCTGAAAGCCTCTGGCATTGAAGACTGGGGCATTTACCACGCTGACGACAGCGCGTCGGATACCAGCGCAGGTTTTCCTAGCACCACCTTCAGCGGGGATACTGCGCTGCCTGGACAGTCTGACCACAGTGGCGTGGCCCCTGGTCGAGATAATCCCTACAACCAGGTCGATCATCCAATGGATCAGGGCTATCCCCGCGAGGAAATCCACCCCCAGGGTGAGGTCCCTCCGGTGACAGGCTTACCCCATGCCTCTAACCCGGTGGAGCCTCGGTAGAGCCACCCATCGACTAGCTCTTCAGTTCCTAGCCCCCATCACCCCCATTGAGGAAAAGCCTATGACTATCTTGAAATCTATTCGCCTCGGGGTAGTTGCCCTGTGCCTGGGCGTTGTACTGTTTGCGACCAGCGCCTGCGGTACAGCCCCCCAAGCTAGTACTACGCTGGCCCCCACCGCCGCCTACAGTCAGCTTGAGCGCGGCGATACCGCCAGCGGCGAAAACTACGGTCGCTGGGTCATGCAGACTGCTCAAGGGCTGCTCAGCGACGCCTATGTCCGTGACAACGACAAGCTGGGCGTGGTGATTTCGCCCGAAATCGCCCCTCGCGAAGTCAAGCCCCTGGCCCAATCGCTGGTGCAGGGTTTTCACAAGAAATTTCCCGACCGCGACCTGAGCGTGCTGGTCTACGCCCCCGACAAAGAGCTGATTTTAACGGCCAACTACGACGATACGACCCGTCAGGTTCACTACCAGTAGGTGGCTGCCTGGGGCAGGTGCCCTATTCAAAGCCATGCCTGAGCGAGATGAGCCCCTTTTCATATCCATTTTTATAAGCAGCAGAGTAGGACTACGTTATGTCTAGCAGCAAAGACTATAAACGCCAGATCATGAATGATTTGGCCAGTGGCGATACCGAAAGCATTGACAGTCGCTCTACCCAGCCCGAGCGCGAGTACGCCAACTTTGACGACTTTGCCAATCGCTCATCCCGTGAAGAACGGCGAGAGCTAGGGCGCGGGTTTCACCCCGATCGCATTCCCCCCAGCCAGATGGAGCCAGAACTGCGGCAGGCGATCGCCCAGATTAAGCCCAAAGAGCGCGACGATGTCGCCCGCGACCTGTTCAAACACCTCAAAGAGCGCGGCCTGAACGATCGCGACCTAGAGAAGCAGCTGGGGCTATCGACCCACCACGCCAGCCGCATGAAAGAAGACGACGTTGCCAAGCTGGCCTCCTTCACCTACCACAGCCACCCCGACATCTTTCAGGATGTGCTGGCCGACCAGCCCGGCATTATGAAGTTCTTCAGCAACCCGCTGGTGGGTGCCGCCGTGGGCGCGATCGCCGCCAAGTGGCTGGGCAAGCGCTAGAGGGCTGGGGCCAAGATCACCATCCCACGGGAGCGTGACCAATTCCTCACCAAACAATAGTCAACCGGGCCGCTAGGATTGAGATTCTGGCGGCCCGATTGCTGTCTCATCGTCAGCAGCGGCGAGCCGGTTGCTAAAGGCCGGGAATGCTAGAGGTATCCTGGAAGTAAGGACAAGGCATTCTGATGTCGCAAGGAGACAGGTATTTCATGACTCGTCGGGGCTTAGTCAATCGGCTGGTGGTGGGTCTGCTAATGGCGGCGATCGCCCTGCTGACGGCTTTCACCGCTCCGGCCACCGCCGCTGTGTCCGATTCTGTTCGAGCGCTGCCTGAACTAACTGTGTATCGCAGCCCCACCTGCCGCTGCTGCGGTCACTGGACAGACCACATGAAAGCCGCTGGGTTTCCTGTGCAAGACATCGTCACTGAAGATATGGCTGCGATCAAAGCTCGGTACGGCGTGCCCGAAGCCCTAGCCTCCTGCCATACGGCGCTGGTCGATGGGTATGTGATTGAGGGGCACGTGCCCGCGACCGATGTGCAGCGGTTGCTGAGTGAGCACCCCAGCGTGCTTGGCATTGCCGCCCCAGGCATGCCCATGGGGTCTCCCGGTATGGAAATGGGCAATCGCGTTGACCCCTATACCGTAGTCTCGTTCACCCAGACGGGCGAAACCGCCACCTTTGCCGAGCATCCCTAGTCCTTGAAGGCCGAAATAGGTCGCTGGTTTTGGCACGCTTGGCCCCCTAGCTCCCCTGCGCCCTAGCTTTCAGAAATAGCCACTAAACGTCCGCCACTGAGTACGAGCTAACCGATGGCCTACTACCATTGCCAGCCCCAGGCGTTTTCCGATGCCTACCTCCACAACCTGCGGGGGGCGATTCAGGCGTGCCGCTACTTTGCGACCAACAACCTCAACCGCGATTTTGTCGCTACTAAAGGGTTCTCGGTGGTATTTACCCAGGCGGGTCGGGCCGAGGTCGATCGCCAGTTTCCCTACTTCAAGCCCTACCTTGACCAGGCGCTGCTGCCGGGCTGCAACGCCTTTTATCTCAATCCGCTGCTGCTGAAGCAGGGCTCGCGGGTAGACCCTCACATCGATCGCTCATTGCGGTCATACTGCAAAACCATTGACCCGCCCGATCAGGTCAGCGTGCTCTACGTGCAGGTGCCCCCCGACCTGGCCAGCGGCGAGCTGGTGCTACAGCGGGGTCGCCAGCGAGTAGCGCAGATTCAGCCCCAAACGGGAATGCTGCTGCACTTTCAGGGCGACCTGACCCACTCGGTAAACGCAATGGCCAGCGTTGGCCAGCGCCTCAGCCTGGTGTGCGAACAGTACAGCCTCGATGCCGATGCTCTCTGGGACATTCCCGAATTTCTCATCGAGTCCAGAGCAGCAACCCCAGCAAAAACTAAGCGCTGAGCGGTGAGTTCACAGGTTTTTGGGAAGCGCTAGAGTCGTTCAGGAATCGTAGCTTTGCCGTCGGTCACGGTGACGGGTTAGAGTCAAAATTAGTAAGCTAGATCCATAGTATTAAAGTATTAAGCGGCGGTAATAAGTTTGATTCAGGAAATATTTCTCGAAAGCGACTGGGAAGAGGTAGAACAGGCCCAGACCGCCTGCGACGAGCGGGCTAACCAACTGCGGGCGGAGGGGCACACCTGCACCTGTACCACCCTCTACCGCATCACCGACGGTCGGCGCGTCTTTTTGCTCGAAGCGCAGCACCCCGATGCGCTAGAGCCCGAAACCAGGCCCTCCCGACGCAGACCCCCCTCCCGACGGTCTGCTCAAAAGGGTTGAGCCAAAGCAGGACTATGACCCCTTGACTAGGCTTAGGGCGACGGCCTCGGCCACCCGAATACCGTCGATGCCAGCCGACAAAATGCCCCCGGCATAGCCTGCCCCCTCGCCAGCGGGGTACAGCCCAGCGGTATTGAGGCTCTGAAAGTGTTCGTCGCGCTTGATCCGAATAGGTGATGAGGTGCGGGTCTCGACCCCGGTAAGCACGGCGTCGGCCATGGCAAAGCCGTGGATCTGGCGATCGAAGGCGGGAATCGCCTCGCGCACAGCGGCGATCGCATAGTCCGGCAA
>JBARVK010000523.1:0-8213 GCA_049646225.1 Nodosilinea sp. | reverse complement strand
GGCCCGAGCCGCCGCTGGTCAGCTGCCGGGGGCAATCTCTGCCGCTGGTTTGGTGCCGCCTGACACCAGCGCCTACGACCAGGCCCAAGAGGCGATTCAGCAGTGGCAGGCCCAGTAGTGGGAGAAAACTAATACAGTATTGGCATTGCCAATACTGTATTAGTTTTTAGCTGTATGTTTTCTCCCCCCAACCGTACCGCCCCCGGCCCCGGCCAAGAATCTGTGTGGGACTACCCCCGCCCGCCCCGACTAGAAGACTCCACCCGGCGCATCCGGATCGTGTTTAACGGCGTGGTGATTGCTGACTCACAGCAGGCTAAACGGGTGCTAGAAACCAGTCACCCGCCCACCTACTACATTCCGCCCGAGGATGTGCAGATGCAGTACTTCCAGTCGGTACCCCGCTCCACGATGTGCGAATGGAAGGGGGCGGCGAGGTACTTCACCATTGCGGTCGGCGAACGCCGGGCCGAACAGGCCGCCTGGGCATATCCTCAGCCCACGGAGGCATTCCAGGGAATTGCTGACTACATTGCCGTTTACCCCAGTCGCATGGAAGCCTGCTACGTCGACGATGAGCTGGTGCAGTCTCAACCCGGCGACTTCTACGGAGGCTGGATTACCTCAGACATTGTCCGCCCCTTCAAAGGCGACCCGGGCACCTGGGGCTGGTAATTCACCTCCCCAGCTTCCCCATCCACCCTCTCCCTCTCCTACTCCCCCACCCCCCCATCCGGCGCTGAGCTGCACATGGGTGCAATTCCCAACAGATCGCGGCTGTTGGTCATCACCTCCACGGTACGCTTGAGCTTGGCCTCTAAAAACTGCTTGTGGTCAAGCATCTGGCGTAGCTTTTGGTGGCGGGCAATGGCCAGACTCAGAGTAGATAACTGATCGGGTGGGCAGGGAAAGTGCTGCACCTGACCGTCAGCATCGAGGCTGCACAGGCGATATACCGGGCGACCCAGGTCAGTAGCCGAGACGGGCGACGGGGCTGGCGACTCTAGCGACTGACACAGGCGATCGACATAGCCCGAGAGATCTTGGAGATCGGCGTGGCGCAGTAACGCAGAATCGACCGCCGCTGCCCCCGACTGATCATCGACGGTTTCGAGCCAGCCATCGACAATTGGGCCTTCCATGTAGAGGGCTTGAATGCGCTGCACCGTTTGTTTCAGATCGAGGTGCCAAGCTTCGACGGCCAGTTGAATATCTTGCAGCACCTTCACCGCCAAAGCGGGGTTGGCATCGTGGCGATGGCGGCTAAAGGTAGGCCGTTTGCGGCGCGGCAGCAGGGGCAAGTGCGACGGTTGAGCCTGCACAGGGAACGGAGCCAAATGCACCGGGGCCTCTGGCGATGGAGCGGTGTCAGGGCTGGAGTCGGGCGGGGGGGTATGGGGGCTGGTGCCGCTGTCGCCAATGGTAAACGATACGGGCCGCCGAGCCGAGCGTGCCTCGGGGGAATTAGCCGACGGCGACACGGGAGGCAAGGCCATAAAGTCAGAGGAATTATCCATGGTGTTGAGGACGCTGGGCCAGGTCACTAAATGCAGGGTAGAGGCCAACCATTGAGAATGGCAACCCCTGGCTGGGGCCAGGTGCAGGGCTTGAGTGACGCACCATCTGCCTCAATTTATACCCGAAGAGTTGAGTTTTGGCCTAATTTATGAGAAAAAATTCCTCTTTTATCCATTCGACCTGATGCCTCAACGACACCTTTTAGCCGTCAAAAACAGGCTGTTTGCAGAGAATTGCGTACGCCCTGACTGTAGCGCTGCGCTTTTGCCCCTTAGCCCCTCTGCTCGCTTAGCTCCCTAGCGCCCCCTACTGAAACCGCTGACAGAGCTGGCGAAAGTGCTCCCCCCGCTGCTCAAAATTAGGATATTGGTCGAAGCTGGCGCAAGCGGGGGAGAGCAGCACTACCGTTGCTCCCAGTTCGGCGGCTACTGTTGCCCCTCGCTCCACCGCCTGATCCATGGTCTCGACTACCTCGTAGTGGCTGTACCCTACGGCCTCCAGGCGTTGGGCAAACTGAGGCGCGGCATCGCCAATCAGCAGGACGGTGGCGGCGCGGGCTTGAATGGCCGCTAACCACGCGGTATCGTCGCCCTCTTTGGCTTCTCCACCGGCAATCAGCACGGCGGGAGCGCTCACCGATCGCAGTCCGACCTCGGCAGCATCGTAGTTAGTTGCCTTGGAGTCATTGATGAAGTCGATGCCCTGCCAGGTGCAAATATGCTCTAGCCGGTGGGGTACACCGGGGAAGTTGGCGACCCCAGCGGCGATCGCCTCTGTATCGAGCTCGGCCAGGCAGGCGGCGGTGACCGCCAGCAGCAGGTTTTGCTGGTTGTGGTCGCCCACCATGCGCAGGGCATCGGCCCGCACAATCGGAATCGATTCAAACATGACCCAGCCGTCTTGGATGTAGGCACAGGGGCGCAGGGGCGCGATCGCCCGCTTGCCGCCCACGCTCGTCCAATAGGCGTCGGGAAAGTCCTCTGGCAGGTGCTGCCGCAGGTAGGGGTCGTCGCCGTTAAAGACCGCCAGCTCAGAACGATGCATTAAGGTCGCCTTGACCTGGGCATAGTTTTCCACCGTGCGGTGCCGCTGCAGGTGGTCTGGGGTCAGCGTAGTCCACAGGCCAATCTGGGGCGATAGGGTGGTCGAGGCCTCAATCTGGTAGCTGCTAAGCTCGGCAATCACCCAGTCGGGTACCAAGGTTTCCATAGCCAGATCGCAGGCGGCATAGCCAATGTTGCCGCAGGCGATCGCATTCAGCCCGGCGGCCTGAAAAATAGCGGCGGTGAGGGCGGTGGTAGTGGTTTTGCCGTTCGTGCCGGTAATGCCGATCCAGGGCCTGTCCTGGAGAAATCGCCAGGCTAGCTCGGTTTCGCCAATCACCTCTAGACCGTTTTGGCGGGCGGCCACCAGAGCCGGACTGTCCCACGGCACGCCGGGGCTGACCACCACTAGGTTGGTGCGGCTGTCGGGCACAAAGCTGTAGTCAAGCAGCACGGTAATACCGTCCTGACGCAGGGTTTCCTGCTGCTGCAGTAGGTTGGGGGTGGAACCGCGATCGCTCAGCACCACCTGCCAGCCATCGCTGTGCAGCAGCCGCGCCGCCGCCACCCCCGACTTACCCAAACCAATCACATGGGCGTGTCTCATGGCATCGCTATCCTTTGACGATGGCCCCGAAGTCGCCCAGCACCAGGGCGTGGTTGCGCAGCAGCCCCAACAAATTGAGCCGATTTTGCCGCACTGTTGGGTCATCGGCCATCACCAGCACGCTGTCTGGGCCGTCAAAGAAGGTGCCGACCACCGGAGCCACCTGCTCCAGACCGGCCACCAGCTGGTCGTAGTCGCGGCTGGCCTGGGCTGCCTGGGTCTGGGGAACCAGAGTTTTGAGCGCCGACAAGAACGCTTGCTCAGATTTGGCCTCCAGAGCCGCAGGGTCAATCACGCCATCGGGGTCGAGCACCTCAGTTTCGAGGGTGCCCTGGGCCGCGAGGCGCGTGGCCCGGTTCACGGTTTCGTACACTCCGTCCAGGCGACCGCTGCGGCGCATCTCCTGCAAAAATAGCGCCCGGTCTTTGACGTCGAGCAGGTCACTCAGGGCGCGGGGGCTCAAAACCGCATTGACCAGGTCATAGTCAATGCCCAGATCATCTTGAAGCAGGGTTTGCACCCGCTGCAAAAAGAAATCGTGGAGCTGGGTGCGCAAGGCCTCGGGGGCGTTGACTGCCAGGGTCGGGTCTTGACTAAAGTCGCTGACCACGGTGTCGAGCAGCCGGGTCAGATTGAGGGGTAGCCCCGCTGCCCAAATAATCGCTACCACTGCATTGGCCGCTCGCCGGAGGGCAAAGGGGTCAGACGACCCCGTGGGCAGCTGGCCGGTGCTAAAAATGCCCACCAGCGTGTCGAGTCGATCGGCGATGCCCACCACCTGACCGACCAGGGTCTGGGGCAAGCTATCCTGGGCACCGCGCGGCAGGTAGTGCTCAAAAATGGCAGTGGACACCGCCTCGGGCTCACCGCTGTGAAGGGCATACTTTTGCCCCATTACCCCCTGCAGCTCGGGAAACTCGCCCACCATCTGGGTGACCAAATCGGCTTTACACAGGTAGCCGGCGCGGCGAATGTGCTGGCGTGGCTGTGCCCCTAAGTTGAGCTGATCGCACAGGTGGTCGGCCACAGCACCGATCCGCTTGACCTTGGCGGCCATCGACCCCAGCTGCTCTTCAAAGGTGACGGTTTCGAGCTTGGCGACAAAGGACTCTAGGGGCTGAGCGCGATCGGCATCGAAGAAGAATTTACCGTCGGCCAGGCGAGCGCGAATCACCCGAGCGTTGCCCTCAGCGATAATCGCCTCTTTGCTGGGGTCACCGTTGGAGATGGTGACGAAGAAGGGCATGAGCGTCTTGCCGTCGGTAGCCTGCTTGAGTGGAAAGTAGCGCTGGTGGCTCTCCATCTCGATGATGGCGACCTCCGGCGGCAGTTCCAAAAACTCAGGATCGAATCGGCCCACCACGGCTGTGGGCCACTCGACCAGGTTAGTCACCTCGTCGAGCAGGGCCGCAGAAACCATGGGTACGGCATCCAGCTTTTGGGCCGCCGACTCCACCTGGCGCTCAATCAGCAGGCGGCGGGCCGTAGGGTCAATTTCCACATAGGCTTGGCGCAGGGCTTCGACATAGTCTTGGGCACGGCGCAGGGGAACCGGGGCGGGGTGCAAGACCCGATGGCCCTGGGAGATGCGATCGCTCACACAGACCATCGACCCATTTTCTAGGGTAATGGGCAAAACCTCACCGTCCATCAGTGCTACCAGCCAGCGAATCGGGCGAGGAAAGCGCAGATCGCCATTGCCCCAGCGCATAAACCGCTTACCTTCCAGCCCCAAAATCCACTGGGGAATCAGCCCCGTCAAGATATCGCTGGCGGCCCGACCCGGAATCTCCTGGTTAACAAAGACAAAGGCCCCCTTGTCGGTGTCGCGCACCTCTAGAGCCTCCACAGCCACTCCCCTCGATTTGGCAAACCCTAGAGCCGCCTGGGTGGGCTGACCGGCTTTAAAAGCCGCCTGGGCCGGGGGGCCTTTAACCTCTTCGGTGCGATCGGGCTGGCGGGGGGGTAGCCCGTCTATCATCACCGCCAGACGGCGGGGAGTACCGTAGAAGCGCACCGACTCTGGGGTTAAGGCCAGGTCGGCCAAATCTTTGGAAATACGCGCTTGCCACTGGTGAAGGGCGCTGCTAACAAAACTGGCGGGCAGTTCTTCAGTGCCAACTTCCAGTAAAAATGTCGCCATAGAAAGTGATTGTGGGTTGAGTCGTGTCTTGGCCCTAAATGTGCAGCTAAATGACACACGAGGGCCTGCCTGGAGCCAATGCAGCAGGGAAACTGCCGCAGCCGGTCGAGATATGGATCCCACCGTTGCTGCCTGCCTGTTTAGCTTCCCCAGTCTATCAATCTTTTTGCCCCGAACCGACGTATTGGTAAGTGGTCAAATAGCCATGACCTTTAACCATGACCTGGCCTACTTCTTCAAAGGCGTAGCGGTGTTTGAGGCGGTTGTAGGTAGCCTCGGTAATTTGAATTCGGCCCGGCGTGCCCTGGGATTCCATGCGGCTGGCAATATTGACGGCATCGCCCCAGAGGTCATAGCTAAACTTTTTGATGCCAATCACGCCAGCCACGACCGGGCCGGTGTTGATGCCAATGCGCAGCTGAAACTCATGGCCGTCGTTACGAGTAATGTGGGTAGCGGCGGCCTGCATGGCTAGAGCCATTTCCATAATGGTTTCGGCATGGTCGAGGCGGGGGAGGGGGAGTCCGCCGACCACCATATAGGCGTCACCGATGGTCTTGATCTTTTCGAGCTGGTAATGCTCGGCTAGGCGGTCGAAGGCGGAGAAGATTTGGTTGAGCCAGTTAACCAGCTCCAGGGGGCTAATTTGAGCGGCCAGAGGGGTGAAATTGACGATGTCGGCAAACAGAATAGTGACGTCATCAAAGCGCTCAGCCAGCGACCCCTCTAGCTGCTTGAGCTTGTCGACGATGGCTCGGGGCAAAATATTTAGCAGCAGCTGTTCAGACTTTTGCTGCTCTAGGCGCAGCGCCTGCTGGGCCTGTTCCCGCTCCTGCATCTCTTGCTGAAGCTGATGATTTTGGGCCTGTAAAAGCTGAGCCTGTCGCCGCAGTGCCTTTTGCAGATCCGCCAGCAGGTTGGTGGCGCTGCCTGCTGATACGGCTCGCTGGGCCTGCTGACGAAGCCGTCGCTGTAGCCGATAGGTCGCCACCTGTGCCTTGATGCGGGCCAGGGCTTCGTCGACCCAAAGGGCTTGATTGATATAGTCAATTACTCCTAATTCAAAAGCCTGCAACCGTCTGTCCAGAGACTGGTCTTGACCTACGACGGTGACCGCCACCTGACGGGTTTGGGGACGCTTTTTGAGCCGGTGGCACAGCCGTATGGCCGCGGTGTCAAACTGGTCAACCGCTAGCAAAATTAAGTCGGGGGGGTCGGCCTCTACCGCTGCAATTGTGTCATTCTCGCCGCTGATCTGGCGCACCTCGTAGCCCTCCGTCCGCAGTCTATCTATCCAGGCCACCAGCGGCCCAAGGGTGCAGTCAGCCACTGGCACCACTAGGATTGCGCCGGCAGTTGGGCCAAAGTCTGGTGAAGCATGGATCATGGAATTTTGGAGCAACGATAACAGCCCCCGTCATGGTAGGCGCTGGCCCGGAGGCACAGGACAGTCGCCGTCGATAACACCCGATGAGCATTTGTAGCAAAGGCGGACAGCTACACCCAAACCTGGGGCTAATCCTGGCCCCCGATGGGGCATCGTGCCTCAGTTATAGCGTTCCCTCAGCCATTCATGGTTGAATCGGTGAAACCCAGGCCGATTCCCCGTAGGGGACGCTGCGCGATCGTCTCCATCATCAGCCTAGGGTTTGGCGGTTTTGGCGGCGGGTTACAGTAGGCGTTTGGTCAAGGGTTATGGTGGGGTGTGAAAATCCATTTCTGGTGCTCAAGGCCAGGCGGGTCGTCGTCATGTTTGTGATGATTTCTGCGGGCCTGGCCCTGATCTTTAGCACCCTGGGGGCGCTAGAGCTGCTGCCCCTGCAGGGGAATGACCCCATCTTGGCGCCTATTCTCTACAGCCTAATTTTTCTAAGCCTCTGTACGGCCATTGTGCTGAGCACGCGGCGCCTGCCCCTGCGGCTGGCGGCGCTGCTGGGGCCGGTGCCCAGGCACCTGGCCTGGGTGCAGCTATTGTGGCTGGTGGTGGGGGTGTTTTTGTTTTCCCTGGGGGCGTTTCAGGTGTCATACCTAGGGCTGTCGCTGGTGGCCCCAGGGCTGGTCGAGACGACGCTGAGGCAGTCGCTGCTGCTGTCCCCTGACCAGGCGACAGCCCCAGGACTTTACAACACGCTAATGCTGTTTTCGGTGCTGGTGGTGGCCCCCGTTACCGAAGAGTTTATCTTTCGCGGCGTGCTGCTGCACCGCTGGGGCGTTAAGTGGGGTGTTCGACCGGCCATTGTGCTCACCTCGGTGCTGTTTGGGGTGCTGCACTCTAACCTGATTGGGTTGTTTGTGTTTGGGGTCGTGATGTCACTGCTGTACCTGAGCACGCGATCGCTGCTGGTGCCGATGGTGGCCCATGCCATGAACAATGCGATCGCATCGGGAATAGATTTTTTGGCCACCCAGCCCTCGGCCAATGCGATCGATACCCTGGCGGAGTTTCGAGCTAGCTGGTGGCTGGGGGTCATCTGCCTGCTGGCGTCGGCCCCGTGGGTACTGCGCTACGTCGTTTATCACTGGCCTGACCGCCAGGCTTCGATGCCCTACTTTCTCAACCAGGGCACCACCTCGGGCGATTGCCTTGAGCCTGAGTAATCTCACCGAATCTGTCCTGGCAAAACGGCGCAACATAGGCTTGGGTTACGTAATTCCCTCGACGCCACCTAGGCTCAAACCGACGAGAATAAATTTAATTCTGAAAAACGCCAGCAGGTCAGTTCGGCGGCTCACTTGGGGGCATTTGAACCTGAGATCTGGTCTGTTTGACAAGCGTTTTTTAGGTAAATGTGTCTGATCCCAGGGGGCTTTCAGGGGTCAGACATTTTTATTTTCAGGGTGGTTCATGACCCATGAATCACCTGGTCGTGTGGTTCCGCGTCAAAGTCTTCATCCCTTGGGA
>JBARVK010000522.1:0-6606 GCA_049646225.1 Nodosilinea sp. | reverse complement strand
GGGCTACGATACGCCGATTGGCGATCGCGGCATCATGCTCTCCGGGGGGCAGCGGCAGCGGCTGGCGATCGCCCGCGCCCTGGTGCAAAACCCCGCAATCCTCATTCTCGACGAGGCTACCAGCGCCCTCGACACCGTATCGGAACGGCTGGTGCAGCAGGCGATCGACGAACTTAGCCACAACCGCACCACCCTAGTGATTGCCCACCGCCTCTCCACGGTGCATCGAGCCGACCAGATTGCGGTGCTCGACCACGGCTGCGTAGTGGAGCTGGGCAACCACCACACCCTGCTGGCCCAGGGTCAGCACTACGCCAAACTCCACGCGATGCAGTTCGCTGACCAACCGGCAGAAGCGCGATGACCTGTAGTCTTTTCTCCATGCCCTGGTCCGTCAAACGTTATCTTTCTCTACCGATTGCATTACCCAGAACATGACCGCCGCGGTGGCCTACAGCTGCTTTCCCCGTCCCGCCCCATCACCCCATCACTCCATCACCCCTATGCCTCTCCCCATCGTCGGAATGCTCTCTAGCTACAGCAGCCTTACCCAGTGCGACTGGCTGTGGAAACAAACTCCCTATGCCTTTGGAGTATGGGGCAACGTGCAGCTACAGGCGCAGGATCCCCAGCCCGACTACCTGCTGCTGTACCAGTACAACTTTCACGAACAGCTAGCCCCCAGGCCCAAGTCCAAGTCGCAGCGGCTGCTCAGAGCGGTGCGATCGCTCAACCCCACCGCTCTGGTTGAGGCTCCAGTCAATGCCCTTAGCCAACTGCCGCCCCAGTTTGGACGAGTGCCCAAGGAACGCATTGCCTTTTTGCTGCGCGAGCCGCCCCTGCCGGAGGTGCGGCCCCAAAACCTGCTCAACTACGCCTACGCCCGCGACTACTGCGGCTATGTCTCTGGCCCCGACGACTCGGCCCCGGTACCCGCCTACATGCCCGCGATTTGGTATGTGAATGTCTCGTTTCGCGAACTGAACGAAGCACCGCCCCCTGATAAAGTCAGCCCCTGTAGCTGGATTACCTCTGGCATTGCCCGCACCGAGAGCCACCGCCAGCGGCTGGCGTTTCTACAGCAGATTCAGGACAGTAATGTGCCCGTTGAGGTCTACGGGCGTGACCTGCCCCCCGGCACCCGCACAGCGGGAGAACTTAGCAATAAGTGGGCGGGGATGGCCCCCTACACCTACAACCTGGCGATCGAAAACTACGCCGACAACGACTGGTACGCCAGCGAAAAACTGTGGGATGCGCTGCTGTCGTGGTGCCTACCGATCTACTACGGCGGCGGCGCGGCGGATCAGCTCTTGCCCCCCGGCAGCTTTTTGCGACTGCCCAGCCTGGACGCGACGGGGATTGAGTACATTCGTGAGGTAACGGCTAGCCCCGATGCGTGGCTGGAGGCCAAAGATGCGATCGCCGAAGCCCGCCAAATCATCCTCCACAAGCTCAACCTAATGAACTGGCTATCGGAGTGGGTAGGTAAATAACATGGACGGCATTTGTACCCTCGGCAACGATCGCGTCTACGACCAAATCGTCGCCCTGCTCAATAGTATCGACGTCTTCGCCCCAGGCATGCCGGTGTGCATCTACCCCTACGACGAGCAAGTAGAGCGGTTGCGGGAACTGGTGCGATCGCGCCCCAATGTCACCCTCTACGACGACACCACCTCCATCCAGCGGTGGGATGCCTGGGTGGAGCAGGTTTGGGCCACCCACCCTACCGCCCGACAACAGTGGGATGCGATCGGCAGCACGGGCATTCACCGCATGGGCACCCACCGCCGCTTTTGCGCCTTCGATGGTCCCTTTGATCGCTTCTTATATATGGATGCCGATACGCTGCTGCTGAGCGAGCCAGCGCTGGTGTTCGATTCGCTGACTGAGTACGATTGGGTCACCTACGACTTTCAGCACAAAGACCTCAGCCACGTATACGACGTGAATTCAGGTTGGCTGAAAACATTGTTTTCAGCAGATCAGCTTCAGCGACAGGCGTTTTGTTCCGGGTTCTACGCCAGCCGTCGCGGCCTGTTTGACCGTGCCCAGGGACAAGCAATTTTGGACTGGCTCAAGGCTGGGGAATCAGCGGTGCTGTACCCCATGGCCCCCGACCAAACCATTCTTAACTACCTGGTGATGCGATGCGGAATAAACGCCTGCAATCTGGCGTTGACCCTGCCAACCGAGCAACGCACCGGCAATGCGGTCACCTCCAGCCACTTCACCCTTGAGAATCATCGCGTCTACGACAAGGGCGTACCGCTGCTGTACCTGCACTACATCGGCCTGTCATCCCAGTTGTTCACCCGTATTTGTCAGGGCGAAAACGTAGCTCTGCCCTACCGGGACGTATTTTTGCACTACCGCTATCTGCACCATCCTGAGACCCGCCCTGCGCTTCTGGGCAAACCAGTGACAGCCCGGCCCCAAGGCTGGCGACGGTATCTCAAATCCCTGACCCAGCTGCTTCCTTAGAGAATGGCTATGACTTCGCGCGGCATTTATATCACAGCCAATGACAAGGTGCTCGACCAGGCGATCGCCTGCCTCAACAGCATTCGCGCCCACGACCCCAGCATTCCGGTGATGCTGATTCCCTACAACGACGACTACCATCAGGTAGCCGAAGTGCTGGGCCGTGACTACGGCGTGGCGGTCTACCCTGACCTGGAATTTATTCAGCGGTTGTCAGAAAACCTGCACGGCAGTTTTGGCGAGGGGTTTTTTGCCCGGCCCAACCAGTTTCGCAAGCAGGCCTGCTGGTTTGGCCCCTTCGATCGCTTTCTCTATATCGACACCGATGTGGTGGTGTTTAGCGCGATCGCCAACGTGTTGGATCACCTCGATCACTACGACTTCATCAGCTACGACTACCAGCACCGGGGCGGCCTTCGCAATGTGTTTGCCCCCGCTATCATCGAGCAGGGCGTCTTCACCGCCGCTGAGTTAGAAGACATATTTAACTGTGGCTTCTGGGGCTCGAAACAAGGCCTGCTCAGCGAGCAAGACCTCTACAACACCTTTGCCGAATGCGCTGCCCACCCCGACTACTTCGACTTTTCTGAAAAAACCTCCGACCAGCCGATCATTAACTATTTAATTCTCAAGCGCATGGCGCGACGGTTTAACCTGGTACGCCAGCCTGGTGGCGGCCCCGGCAGCTGGGCGGGCAGCTCTCACTTTGTGCAGCAGGGCATGACGCTGGTTGACCCCAATGTGAACCAGCCGCTGGATTATCTGCACTGGGCGGGCTGCCGCATTCAGCCGGGTTGCCCCTACTGGGATATTTGGGCCTACTACCGCTACTTGCGCGACCCCGACAATCACCCAGCAAAAATTCCGGCAGTATCTCCATCTCCCATGAGCACCCTCAGTCGCAGGGCAGGCGAGTTGTTCAGCCGTCTGAGCCAGTAGAAGAAGTTTGTAAGGTGGGTTAGGCTTCGTTTACTCTGGTCCAATATCTCCATACTTCGGCAGGCTGTAACCCACCAATCGAGCCTTATTGCCTGTCAAAATCTCCCTGCATTGAGACCCCAGGGTTCTTTTGCAAACTGTCAAAGATTTTTGGCTTACCCAGAAGAACCCTGGGGTCTAACCTCGCTAAAACAAGCGACCTTGCTGAACTTTCCCCAAAGCCGATTGCGCCGTACCGGAAGATGCCAGGCGATCGGCGTAGCGGGTGGTTTCGGGCAGGCGATATTTGGTTGTGCATCGTAAGACCAGGTCGATCGCGGTTTCTAATGTCGTGTAATGACCGGGAGAAATATACAGCGGCTTAGTATTGGCGCGGTTGCGCAGCACAGCTCCAATCCGTTCTTCCCGATCTACTAGCGGTACCCAGGCTCCTTTATCGAGTGGCACCTCGGCGTGGGTGCCTACTAGGCGCGACTTGGCGACACCAACGGTAGGGCGATCGCACAACAATCCCAAATGCGACGCAATTCCCAACCGCCGGGGATGGGCGATGCCCTGACCATCGCAGAGAATCACATCCGGCTCGGTTTGCAGCTGTGCCAAAGCGTCTAGCACCGCTGGCACCTCGCGAAACGACAGCAGCCCCGGCACGTAGGGAAATACGGTCGGCTGCCGCACCAGCACCTCATCCACCGGGGTCAGGTCGGGGAACGACAGCACCACCACAGCGGCGCGGGTGGTTTGGCCCGCATCCTCAAAACCGGCATCTACCCCGGCGACATAGCGAATGGGGTCGGGTAGGCAATCCCGAAGGATGACCTGGGGCGCGAGGATTTGCTGGAGTGCGATCGCCTCGGCGGGCGTCGTCGGCCAACTCTCTGGAAACTGAATCTGCATGGTGACTTCGTTTGTCGATCCTGTGAGTACTTGTGCCCTTCACCCTTAATCTCAAACCCCAGACCGTCAACCCTTTAACTTCCGCCATGGTAGGGTGATCATGCCCTTCACTGCCTCACCTTTATGGCTAATCGTCTGGCAGATTCGCCCAGCCTGTATCTGCGTAAGCACGCCGAAAACCCAATCGACTGGTGGCCCTGGTGTGACGAGGCGCTAGAGCGGGCTAAGCAGGACGACAAGCCGATTTTTCTATCGATTGGCTATTCCAGCTGTCACTGGTGCACGGTGATGGAGGGCGAGGCGTTCTCGGACGAGGCGATCGCGTCCTATATGAACGCCAACTTTATCCCGATCAAGGTCGATCGCGAGGAGCGGCCTGACCTCGACAGCATTTACATGCAGGCGCTGCAAATGTTGATTGGGCAGGGGGGCTGGCCGCTCAACGTGGTGCTGCACCCCGAAACGCGGGTGCCCTTTTACGGGGGTACTTACTTTCCGGTAGAGGCCAAGTACGGGCGGCCGGGTTTCTTACAGATGCTCACTGCCCTGCGCCAGTTCTACGACACCGAAAAGGTTAGGTTGGCTGAGGTTACCGAAGCGGTCATGGGCAACCTGCACCAGGCAGCACAGATTCTGAACACGGACGGCGTGCTCTCAAAGGAGTTGCTCCATGGCGGACTAACAGCCAATGCCAAAGTTCTGATGCCGTCGGGGCAGGGCACTTGTTTTCCTATGATTCCTTACGGGTTAGCGGTGCTGGGTGGGCTACGCCTTGATTTGGACTTAAATATTGCTCACATCTGCGGCCAGAGGGGCCGGGACATGGCCCTGGGCGGCATTTATGATCACGTGGGCGGGGGCTTTCACCGCTACACCGTAGACCCAAGCTGGACGGTGCCCCACTTCGAAAAAATGCTCTACGACAATGGGCTAATTGTGGAGTACCTGGCGAATCTATGGGCCAGTGGGCAGCAGGTGCCTGCCTTTAAACGGGCGATCGCGCGAACCCATACCTGGCTAAAGCGCGAGATGACCGCCCCTAGTGAAGAGTCTGGGGGCTATTTTTACGCGGCCCAGGATGCCGATAGTTTTGTCACCCGCCACGATGCTGAGCCCGAGGAGGGCGCATTCTATGTCTGGCCCTACCAGGTTTTAGAGTCGGCCCTGACCCCCGAACAACGGCAGGCTCTGACAGAGGCCTTTGCCCTGACCCCCGAGGGCAACTTTGAAGGAAAAATTGTGCTGCAGCGATTACATTCTGACACCCTCTCCCTGGCGGCAGAGTCAGCATTAGATAAGCTGTTTACCCTGCGCTATGGAACCCCAGCCGCAGACCTAGACCGCTTTCCCCCGGCCCCCGACAGCCAGGCGGCCAAAACTCAGCTCTGGCCGGGGCGCATTCCTCCCGTTACCGACACCAAACTAATTGTGGCCTGGAACAGCCTGATGATTTCTGGCCTGACCCGAGCGGCAGTGGTTTTGCAACAACCCGAGTACCTGGTGACCGCCGCGATCGCCGCTGACTACATTCGTCAGCACCAGTGGGTGGGCAGCCACCTTCACCGTCTGGGTTACGATGGCGTGCCTCAGGTGCTGGCCCAGGCCGAAGACTATGCGTTGCTGATCAAGGCCTGTATAGACCTGCACCAGGCTGAACTGGCGATCGCCCACAGCCTCAACCTGGACGCGATCGCCGCTTTGCCTAACGATGTTGACTGGCTGTCGCTGGCCATCTCAACCCAGCAGGAATTTGACCACCGACTGGGCAGCACTGACCAGGGCGGCTACCTAAGTGCAGCCGAGGGCCAGGATCTGCTAGTGCAAGAGCGGCCCTATCAAGACAGCGCTACCCCAGCGGCAAATGGAGTCGCCGTCGCCAATCTGGTGCGCCTGTCTCTGCTCACCGACGATTTGAACTATCTGGATCGGGCTCAGCACACGCTACGAGCTTTCGGCACGATTATGGAGCAAATTCCCCGCGCTTGCCCCAGCCTGCTCGATGGGCTCAACTGGTTCCTCCACGGCACAGTGGCTAAAGTCTCGGCGGCAACCCTGCCTGAATTGACGACAGAATACTGGCCCACTACCGTTTTTGCGGTGGCGGATGACCTCCCCAATGGGGCCGTGGGTATGGTGTGCCGGGGCACCAAATGTCTGGCGGTGGCAATGTCTCTAGAGCAGCTGCGACACCAGTTGGGAGGATGAGCAACCTACAGTGAACCCTAGGACATGGCCGGGGAGATATCCTAGCGATGGGCAAGGCCACGATTCTTATCCCAACCA
>JBARVK010000521.1:0-7484 GCA_049646225.1 Nodosilinea sp. | reverse complement strand
GTGTAGGCCCCAAAACCAGCGCCGCCGTGCTGTGCTTTAGCCAGCTGAGGCGGCGAGCCCTGCCGGTGGATAGCCACCACCACCGGGTTGCCCAGCGTCTGGGGCTGATTGCTAAAACCCTGGCGGTGGGGCCATCCCACGCGGTGCTCGAAGCACTCCTGCCTGAGGATTGGAATGCCCAGCAGGTCTACGACAACCACGAAGTCATGATGCTGCACGGGCAGCGGTGCTGCTTCTACCAAAAACCGGCCTGCGATCGCTGTGTAGTTTTGAGCCTGTGCCCCTACGGCCAAGCCCGGTAGCCCGTTTCCGGCCTCAGCACCCCAGGCGAAAAACTAGAGCAGTCGAGCGCCAAGGTGGCCTCAGCCGAGCAGCGATGCAAAGGTGGTATGGGCCGCTGGGCTACCGACCACCAGTAGGCGATCGCCCGCCGCCAGCCTCATCTCTCCAGTGGGGTAGCGATGAGTGTGCTTCTGACGTTCGATCGCCATCACAGTGGCCCCGGTCAGCCGACGCACGTTGGCCTCGGCTAGAGATACCCCTACCAGGGGCGATTCAGGCGGTAGCCCGTACCAGTCCCGCTGCAGCCCCTCAACGGCGGCCTCCAGATCGACTGCCCCCCAGTATTCTGAGCGTTCGGGCACAATGTCGCGGTAGCGCCTGGTGCGATAGCGATTGACCACCTGCTGCACTTCATAGGTCGAGTCGCCCAAATTCAGCAGCAGGTGAGCTCCCATTTCGAGCGAGGCCTCAAACTCAGGCTGCACCACTTCCTGGGCACCCAGCTGGTACAGCGTTTCAATCTCGGCGTTGCCGTGGGCCCGCACGGTGGTATCGAGATCGGGGGCCAAACTCAGCGCCCGGTTGAGGGTGAGCCGGGTGGCCATCGGGTCGGGTAGGGCGATCGCCATGGCCTTTGCCTGGGGCAGTCGCGCTTTTTCGAGCACCAGGTGGCTCGACGCATCGCCAAACAGGTACGGAATGCCGCGATCGCGCAGGGATTGCAGCACCGCCTCGTTGTTGTCAATCACCAAAAGTTGGTAGCCCTGAAAGTACAGCATTCGCACCAGGGTTTGCCCCACTCTGCCGCAGCCCACCACCACCACATGGCCGACCAGGTCTTGCTCTCGGCCAAATAGGATTGGCGCTTGGTTAATCTGCAACAGACGGCTGGCCCAGGGCATTTGCTCCAGCGCCGACAGCAGGTGGGGCGTAGCCCGCAGCAAAAAGGGCGTAATGAGCAGCGTCGCCGCCGTGGTACCCACGGTGAGCCCGTACAGCTGGGACGAAAACAGCCCCTCCTGCTGAGCCACCCCCGCCAGCACAAAGGAAAACTCGCCAATCTGATTAATGCCCAGGCCCACGGTCAAGGCGGTTTTGAGGGAAAAACCAAACAGGGTCACAATCCCGGTCGTGATGATCGCCTTGCCCACCAGGGTGACCGTCACCAGACCAATCAAGACCCAGATATTGGCCAGCAAAAAGGCCGGGTCGATCAAAATGCCAATGGAGGCAAAAAAGAGGGTGGCAAATACATCGCGCATGGGCAGCATGCGATCGAGGGCGTGGTCGGCATACTCCACATTCGAAATCATCAGCCCCGCCACAAATGCTCCCATCTCAATGCCCAACCCCAAGGCTGAGGTGATTAGGGCAATGCCCAGGCAAAGCACCAAAATGCCCAGCAAAAACAGCTCCTGAGAGCCACTGCGAACCAGCAATTGCACCACCAGCGGTATTACCCACTTGCCGACTAGAATCGCTCCGACCAGAAATAGCAGGGCTTTGGCCACCGCGATCGCCAGGGCGACACCAATTCTACTAGGGGGTTCGGTAAGGGCCGGTAAAATAGCCAGCATTAGACCCACGCCCAAGTCTTGGGCGATCAAAATAGCGAGCATGATCTGCCCGTGGTTGGTCTGCATCTCGTTGCGCTCGATCAGGCTCTTGAGCACTACCGCCGTAGACGACAGGCAGAGCACCGCCCCCAGAAAAATAGCCGTGGGAACGGTGCTCACCCAGCCGGTCAGGTAGGCCAAGCTGCCCCCGAGCAGAATGGTGAGCACAATCTGCAGCGACCCTCCCCCCAGGGCGATCGCCCGCATCCGCAACAAGTCTTTGAGCGAAAACTCAATCCCCAGGGCGAACAGCAGCAGCGCTACGCCAATGTTAGCCAGCACCTCAATATCCCCTTCCAGCGTGATCAGCTTGAGTCCAGCGGGGCCGATCAGCATACCGCCCAGCAGATAGCCCAGCAGCACCGGCTGCCCCAGCCGACTGGCCAAATACCCTCCCCCGGTGGCCGCCCCTAGCACCGTCACCATCTCTACAATGAGCGTCAACTCTCCAGCCATCGCGATCGCCTGCCAGAGCTGAACGGACCAAAGCCGTTGGCAAAGACACCATCAATGGTAAGTCAATAGACCGATGGTCGAAGGACGTTGGGCAAGGCGGGGTGTTACGCTCAAAACTGGTTGCCCGTGTCCATGCCCCCTAGCCATGTTAGACCTGCTGCTGATCGCCAGCCTTGGATTCTTAGGCAGTTTTGGCCACTGCTTGGGCATGTGTGGGCCGATTACAGTGGCCTTTTCGCTGTCTCAGCCTGCTGCTGCACCCAGTCGGTGGCAGCATATTTACTTTCACCTGATGCTCAACTTCGGTCGGCTGATGAGTTACGCTCTGGTCGGCATTGCGATCGGCACTTTAGGGTCGGTGCTGGTGGCTAGCGGCCAGATGGCAGGTATTGGCAGTCCACTACGGCGGGGGGTTGCTGTCATTACCGGCCTACTGCTGATCTGGTTTGGGCTGGCCCAAATTAGCCCCCAGGACATGCCCAAGGTGCCCTTTCTCAACCCAATGGCGCAGTCGGGCCTACACGATCGCCTCAGCCGCGCCATGCAGGCCCTTTCGCTCAACCCTCAGCGCTGGACGCCGCTGTTGCTGGGCCTGGCCTGGGGGCTGATGCCCTGTGGTTTTCTATATGCAGCTCAGCTCAAGGCTGCCGAAACCACAAACCCCTGGGCGGGTGGGGCCACCATGCTCGCCTTTGGCGTGGGCACCCTACCGATGATGGTGGGGGTCGGAGTCTCTACAGCTTGGGTAAGTGGCGACAGACGGGGGCAGTTATTTCGTCTCGGCGGCTGGATCACCTTGCTCATTGGGCTGCTCACCCTGTTCAGGAACAGCGGCAGCGTTGATTTGACCGGACACGGTGCCCTGGTTTGTCTGTTTCTGGCCCTGATTGCTCGACCTATCAGCCGCTTCTGGTCGTCGCTGTTGGTCTATCGACGCGCCCTGGGGGTAGGCGCGTTTGTACTTTCGATCGCCCACATTGGCCATATGATCACCATGGGCTGGAACCCGCTGGCGCTGCCCTTTTTGCTGCCCAGACTTCAAGTGGGCGGGTGGGCGGGCATCGTCGCCTTTGGGCTGATGACGCCCCTGACCCTGACCAGCTTTGACCAGGCCCAGCGCTACCTGGGCCATCAGTGGCGGCGACTGCATTTGCTCAGCCTGCCGATTTTTGGTCTGGTGGTAGCCCACACGCTGCTGCTGGGGTCGCACTACCTGGGCGGGTTTGAGCGCGCTAACTGGCTGGCAGCAATCGCCTTGATCACCCTCGCCCTATTCGCCCTACTGCTGCGCTGGCGCTGGTTTTGGTCGCTGTTGTCTCTGGAAAAGTACTATGTTTCGGCCAAGCATTAGCCTTGCTGGATTGGTGTGCCTGGGTTTCCTGACCGGGCTACCGGCTCAGGCCCACAAAACCGAAGTCTCAGGCAATGTAGCCGGGACTTGGCACCTGGAACCTGACCACAGCGCCAGGACCGGAGAACCGGCTCGGGTTTGGGTAGCCCTGACCCAACAGGGCGGCAGAGTGATTCCCCTAGAGCAGTGCGACTGCAACCTGGCAGTCTATAGGGCGAGCCAGCCGGATTCTGCACCCGTGATGCAGCCGACACTCACCGCAATGTCGCCTGAACGTTTCGAAAACGTTCCCGGCGCAGAGATCACGTTTCCTGAGGTGGGCAAATATCGGATTGTGCTCACGGGCAGCCCCACCGCTGGTGCCACGTTCACGCCCTTTGAGCTGAGCTACACCGCCGTTGCTGCTGGCGGCACCGAAACTACCACACCACCTCAGCCAGCCGAAAACCAGAACGATATAGCCCCATCTATATCTAGTCCGGACAAGCCGGGCGATCGCCGATTTTTGTGGATTGCCATTGCGGTTGGTGGGGTAGGGCTTGCGATCGCAGCCCTACTGGTGCTGCGTCAGCAGAAACTCTCCCACCCTAAGGACAGTGATCCAGGGCAGTAGCCTCTATCGCCAGGTTGTAGCGTCAAAGATGGGCACCAGGCGATACCCCTCCGGTGTCCACTGCCAGAGTTCTTTCAGCTCTTTTGACGCGGGTGGCTGACCCAACCCCAAACGGGCCAAAATAACGCGACTAATCACCTGGTTAAAGTGTTTAGGAAATCGATACTGCTCCTGGGCGTGATCTAGGAAAAAAGTTTTGTAATAGGTCTTTAAACTACCTTCCAACTGGGAGATTTGCTGCAAAAAAGCCTTCACCTCCCCCAGCCGATGTTGATGATGGGCTAACAAGAGTTCGGCAGCGTTATTGAAATGCATGCCCTCGTCTTTGACCAAATGGTGCCCAATTTTCTGAATGTTTGTTCCGAAGTGTTGATAGTATTCAGCCAAATCTCGGCGGTAAGAATAGACAGAGCCGATTTCATCAAACATTAGCGTTACCAGCAGCGTAAACTCGTCTTGCAGAGCAATTTGCAGCGGCTCAAAGTCATGAACCCGTTCTGAAAAGCAGCGATCCATGGCGGCAAAACTGACCCCCGACAGGTTGTGGTAGGTGCGGCGCAGGGCTTCGTAGTGCTTAAGCTCATCAACGAGCCAGAGCCTCAGCATGGCTAGAAAGTCTGGCGTCATCTCTGCCTGGCGCGACATTACATAGTCGTACAACGCTTGGGAGTCGCCTTCTGAGTAAACATCTCGACTGAGCAAGCTGCAAAAGTTTTGCCAAACGCCAGCGGGAGCCTGGGCAAAGTACGGTGCTGGAACAGAGTAATCGAGGGGAAGAACCTGATCTAACACCCAGCGGTTTTGCCCCAGTTTGGGCCTGCCTACCACCATCCTTGACCTCACCCGTAAAAGACTGCTGCTTGCCCTAGGTCTCAACCTCGCTCTATCTAAACCCCGGCAATGTAGAGCCCATCGTCGGAGACAATATGGGGAATGATCAGGCAGTGGCGTCCGGTAATGCGGGAGGTGTCTCCGCGCAGAATAATGCCCGCAGCCTCGCCGTTGATCACCCAGCTACCCACCATGTAGTGGTAGCCAAAGGCCTGGGGAAGTTCGATATAGTCCTGAATGACAAATCCTTCTGAGCCGTAGCCCAGGGTGTCCCGTTTTTCCAGTTCACCGACCCCCGTTTCAATCGAGGTGCCCACCCCCTCTAGCCCCAGCATGGGCTTCTTGACGTGCATCTCTAGCATCAGCTTTGTGGCCTCAGGGGAAATATCGCTGTCGAAGTAGGTGGCCAACAAATATTGGCGGTAGTCAGAGGCTTTGAACTGATCCCACATCAGGGCCATAGCTCCTTTGTTCGAGAGCACCTGCTTCCAGAGCGGTTCAATTACCTTGACATCTCCGGTTTCGAGGCGACGGGCCAGGGCAGGGGTGGCCTGGGCGTTGGCCATGTCGTTCTGAATATCAGACCAGTCGTAGATTTTCCACAGCACCGGAATGCGATCGTTAACGTGATCGATAAAGTAGCCGTCCTCATCTAGCCCCAGCCCCCGCTGCACCTCCTGGCCCTGATTATCTTGAAGGCCCCGCAGGTAGACAATTTGAGTGTAGATGTCGCTATCCACCTCGTCGTGGAGGATCTGGATCAGCTGCATAGCCATTTCTAAATCTTCTTCTAGGTTTTCATCAACCAGGAAGGAGATGCCCGTTTGGCGTAGGTTATAGGCCTCGGCAATGCGCCGCCATTGACCAGCCACCAAATCCCAAAACTCGTTGAACTGACTGGCGTCATTAGGCAGGGGAAACGGGCCGCTCTGGTGGTTGCGCTGGTAGTCAACCAACCAGTTCCACTGATAAATCGTTTCTGCCCCCAGCAGCGGCGTCTCGCCGTTGATTTCGATCAGCTTGATCTGACTGTCTTCGGTGACTACCAAATCAAACCGGGTGCAGAGGGAGAGGTCTTCTACCGGGTCAGTGCGATCCCAGCTGGCCTTGATTGCTGGCCAGTACTCGGGACGAATTTGCAGGCTGGCTAACCGGCAATCGACATCCCCCGGCTGGTGGTCGGTAAAGAACCAGTCTAAAAACTCAACGCACATCTGCCACAGTTGTTCGGTGGCGGTGGCGATCGCCGTTTCTTCCTGGGTGTCAAACTGGAGGGCAAAGGGCTGAGGCAGAGCCTCGACCCAATACTGCTGCTTTGAATCGCTTAGCACCTCGCTCTGGTAAGCGTTGGCCTGGATGTGCTGCTGCCAATGGCGACGCCGAACTACCTTAAAGGGTCTCATAAGCGACTACTTTCCACCGCTACCCGTACTTTTGAAGGTGGAGCCAAATCCCTGGCTGCTGCGGCCAGTAATGGTGCCCCTTGCAGCGGTGCCAGCGGGGCGTTGGGGTGCGGCTACGCTGGTGTGGCGCGGCACCGACACCCGTCCTGGGCTGGTTTGGGGAACAGTACGTCCGAAGGGGGTTACCACCTGCCCCGGCTGACTGCTGCGGAAGACAGTGTGGGGTTGATAGACGCTGCGGTTGCTGCCGCCAAAATTGAGGTAGACAAAGCTTGGCAAACCGTAGGGGTAGAGGTAAGTACCGCCATAGGCTGGCCGGTAGCCACTGGTTTCAGCCCCCGAGGGGGTGGTTTCGCACTGTACCCCCTCCGCCTGGCAGTCTGCCAGACTGGAATAGACTGGAGCGGTGCGATCGTGTTCTTGCAGAGCAGCCTGCATCTGGGGTTCGCAGTCTTCGACCTGCATTACCGGCGGAGTGGGGGGCTGGGTCAGTTGGTTCTGCTGGTGGGCCTTGAGCAAGACTTGGTATTCTTGCTGCTGTTGGGTAATGTCGGCCTCGCATTGCTCCGTGGTTTCGTAGAACACCGCCGGAATCGCCTCATCGGCGTTTTGCTCGGTGGTAGTGCTGCTGCTGTTCGAGGTTTGGGTAGACGGCCCGCCACACCCAGCGAGCAGAGAAGCAAACACCGCCGCCATCGCTAAACTGCTGTGGAGCTGCTGTCGATAGATAAAGCGGATTTGCAGAGGCTGGGAGTTAGGTTTTGGATATGCCATAAAGTCCTGCTAGAGCCGTGAGCCGTCATCGAGCTTTCCTACTATAGCCAGCCTGTTTAACCGGGTCAGACAATAATAAATTCCTGCAACAAACTCCAAAGGCTTGTCTAATACCGAATCCTACTTGGCTACCCCAAATTGGTAGGGGCGTAGCATGC
>JBARVK010000520.1:0-3552 GCA_049646225.1 Nodosilinea sp. | reverse complement strand
GGATGGAGAAGGTGGAGAAGGTGAGCAATCTAACCTTCAAAATCTTCCCTACCTCCCCATCTCCCCATCTTCCCTACCTCCCCATCTCCCCCAACCTCTGCTGATTCAACTCCTGCCGATCGCGCTCTAGATCCATCTCGGCGGCCATTTCTTTACCCAAAAAGTAGTTTAGGAAGGTACGAATAATGGCGATTAGCGCCAGTTTGACCAGATCTTGGGTGGTTGGTGCCACTGTGGTTGAGAGAATGTCGGCCCCCAGCTGAAACTCTAGGGCTAGGGCCAGCCACAGCCCAAACTTAAGCCTCACCTGATTAAAGGGAAACCCCTCCTTCCGGCGCTGGCGATTGAGGTGAATGGCTAAGCCCACGGTTTTAATCAGCCCCATCAGTACGCACAGCACTGAGATCGCTTCCAGGCAAAACCGGGTTATCAAAACAACGATTTCCAGCAGCTGTTCTGGAGGCTCAAGCCAGACCATAAGAACCTACGTTGCGACGGTGCCTGTTGAGATTAGCAGACGTTGCTATAGCTATAGCAACACGGGTCAGGACAGAATATCAATGCCGTCATTCCCGCGCACGCGGGAATCTACCGTGGATGAATCTCTCTCAAATGGATTCCCGTTGCTACGGGAATGACGGAGAGCTACTACATTGCAAGAAAAGCCCTAATGATGATAGCTACGGCTATATCCTTCCAAATGGCCTGGCAATAGCCTGGCCTCTAGCCGTCACGAATAGCTCTAGAGGTCTACCGCAGAGGGCCTAGGCGCTCCTACCGTCGCCCCCGGCGTCGGCCAAAAATGCCAGGGGATTAGCCATGGTGGCGGCAAAGCCCAGAATACCGCGATCGCGGTGTTCGTACAGCAGGGCTCCCGTCGCGTCAAACCAAAAGGTACCGCCCCGCTGGGTCAGGTAGGCGGCATTGGGCACGTAGGTGCTCCAGTGGCTGAGCACCTCGGTCATGTTGCGCAGGCGCAGGGTAGCCAGCTCGATCGGTCGCTGAAACCCGCTACCGCCGACTACGTTAAAGGCTTTGCCGGTCAAGGGCGGCAGCGGCCCGGCCTTGACTACCTCGTCGGCAGCAATCAACTGGGGAGCGCGGCGATCGCCCGTATAGCCCCGCAGTACCTCACGCAGGGTGCCGGGGCTGGCGATGCCCGCACACATCAGCATCAAATTTAGCCAAGCGGCTTGCCCAGGCTTTAGCCCCGGCGGGTTAAGGGTTAGGCCCTGGTATAGAGCGAGGTCGCGGTGCAGGGCCGCGGTCTCATCGACAAATAGGTATTCGGCTGGGAAGCCGGTGTAGGCACAAAACCGTTGGCCAGAAGCGCGATCGCCAACACCCACCGCCCGCACCGCAATCTGTCGCTGGCGCAGGGTTTCGGCCTCCCGCTGCAGCCACCAGGCGTATTCCAGACTGTCAAAGTCGCCCAGCTGCGGCCACACCAGCACCAAAACCTGAGCCGCTGTCTCACAGCCAGCCAGCAGAAGCACCCGCTCACCGTCGCTTACCCGCGATCGCTGGGTTTGGGCCAAGATGGCGTAGGTATTCATGCAAAGACTCCTGAGCGGCTTGCCTGAAGCGGATAGCGAATGGTGGGCATTGCCCACCCTACAGAACTACCAAATTCTCTACGCACCCACGCACTACTCAAACCCCCTAGCCATCCACGGGCCAGGGTCTACGGAGATACCGTTAACGTACAGCCCCCAGTGCAGGTGCGGCCCGGTCGATGCGCCGGTACTGCCGATTGCCCCAATTACCTGACCCGGCTGCACCCGGTCGCCTTCGTTGACGTCTAGGCGGCTGAGGTGAATCATAATGCTGAGCACCCCCTGGCCGTGGTCGATACCGATGGTGTTACCGTGCAGCTCAAACCCATCGGCAACGCGACCCACCAGGGCAATGCGTCCGGCGGCTGGAGCAGATACCGGCGATCCGGTTGCCGCCGCGTAGTCTAGCCCCCGGTGGTAGTAGTCTTGAGCAAACACCCCGTTGTAGTAGCGGCGCACGCCGTACTGCGTAGACGTACGACCCGAGCTGGGGCGCTGCATGGCCCCAGTCCAGTAGCGCTCAGGGGAAACAAGGTCTTTAAAAGCGGCGACCCGGTCAAACTCATGCTGAGTGCCAAGGTTGCTTTGGCTGGGCGACAGGGTAATCCGCTGAGTCGGAAAGTTGCGGTTTTTGAGTCCCAGGGCCAGGTTGCGGGTGTTACTCCCGTCACCGATCACCCGAATCACCATTCGCCCCGGTGGGTCAAGCGGGCTGGTGGGAACCAAAGCCCGAAATCGATTGCCACCGATTGGAAAAGTTGGATACTCCAGACTATCGTTGACGGTCACCCTGGGCTGAGTTGAGGCCGAGGTGCGCGGAATGGCAATCACTGAAATAGTGTCACCCAGTTCCGGCGCATCGGGGTTGAGGACGACATCATAGGCCTGGGCGGGGCGACCCAGCAGCACCAGCGTAGAGCCTGCTGCCGCAGCAGCCAGCAGCGATCGCCGGGTCAGCCTGGGAATCTCTCGGTTGGGCTCCATAGCTCCGTCCTCAAATGGTGAAACGGTTTCTATCCTAGACGCTATAGCTGGCTTGAAGATTCCGATGGAGCAAATATCTCAGATCATTTACTCCTGGTTGGCCCTGGCGTCTTTAACCGCCGCATAAAACAGCACCCCAACCAGCGGCAGGCAGAGACCTAGCACCACCGTAGTGGGCACCGTGCCCCAGTCGGGGCTGCCCGAGGACAGCTCAAAAACAGACCCTACCGCTGCGATCGCAGCAATGCAGGAACCAGCCAACAACAGGCCACTTTTGGGGGTCACAGAAACGTCTCCTAAACATCGGCTGGGGCCAGGACTTGGCCTCCCGAGGCAGCATACCACGGGTTTTACCCCCTACTTAAGCGGTTAGAGGCTGGACATCCTTGGCGTAGAAGCCGTTCTTTTGCAGCTCTTGATTGAGGGCCAGGGCATTCTCAACGCGATCGACAAACAGCACCCCGGTGAGGTGATCCATCTCGTGGAGAATGCAGCGGGCCAGCAGATCGCTTGCCTGCAGCTTTTTGGGTCGTCCGTTCTCGTCTTTATAGGACACTTCCATGGCCGCAGGACGCACCACGTCAAGATAGACGCCGGGAATGCTGAGGCAGCCCTCTTGACCGGTGGCGAGGTCTTTGGAGACCTTGATGATCTTGGGGTTGATCAGCACTAGCGGCGGGGTGGTGGCATCGTCGGGGTCCACATCGACCACTAGCAATTGCTTGTTGACGGCCACCTGGGGGGCGGCCAGGCCAATGCCGTCGGCGCTGTACATGGTTTGCAGCATCTCGCGCACCAGGGCCCGAATCTCATCGTCAACCTTGGCCACGCGTTTGGCCGGCTGGCGCAGCACGCGATCGCCCATGGTGTGAATTTCTAACGGCGGCTGCTTGAGCTTGGTTTTCTCGACTTGAATGGCGGTGGGCATAGGATGCGTTCCAGAGTGATATTTTGTGTTGGGATTGTGCTGTTATCTATCCTAACAACACAGACTCACTTCGACATAGCGGTT
>JBARVK010000519.1:0-6019 GCA_049646225.1 Nodosilinea sp. | reverse complement strand
GGGTTGGGCACCCTGGTTGTGCTGCTCAAAAAAGTTCGCGGGCTAAATCGCACGTTTTGCCTCTGTTCTATGAACGACCAGGTGCGCATGCTGTTTGAACTCACCAGCATGGATCGCGTCTTTGAGGTCTACGAAGACCGCCAGGCGTTTGAGGCGGCCAAGGTCAAAGTGTCTTAGATCCTCAGCCAAGATTTAATACTCGGCAGGCTCAGTCTAGGCACTCTTTCCTGGACACGTTTTTGAGGGACTAGGGCACCAGGCGATTCGCCATGGTGAGCAGATTTTCACCAAACAGTATTAGTCGAGACTAACCATCATTAGCGACATGTCATCGCTAGCAATATCTCCCGCCTGGCGCTGAATAATCGTATCGAGAATGTGATCAACGCTTTTCTCGCGCTTGGCCATAGCCAGCAGATCGACAAAGTCATCGAGACCGATGTACTGCTGGTTGTTTTGCAGCACTTCGTAGAGGCCGTCGCTAAACAGGTAGAGGCTGCTGTTGGGGGGTAGATGGCAGCGCTGCCACTGGTACTTAGCATCGGGCAGCATCCCCACCGGCATGCCGGGGGTGCGCAGGCGGGTGGTGGTTACCTGCTGGTTGCCGTCGATCGACACCAGTACCGCTGGGGGATGCCCCGCGCTAGCGTAGAGGAGCTGGCGGTTGGCGCAGTTGAGCACACCGTACCAGATGGTGAAGTATTTTTGGTTTTGGTCGCTCATTTGAAAGGTTTCATTGAGCGCTCGCAGAACCTTTTCGGGGCGATAGAAGCTGACATCGGGCAGCGACTGCGATCGCAGCACATTTAGTACCGAGGTTGACAGCAGCGCTGACCCTAGCCCGTGGCCCGACACGTCGAGCAGGTACATAACCAGATAGTCGGGGTCAAGCCAGTAGTAGTCGTAGCAGTCACCCCCCAGCTGTTGAGAGGGCAAAAACCGCGACTGAATCGGCACCCGACCGCTTTGATCGTTGGGCAGCAGCGATCGCACGTAGCCCTCGGCCTCAGCCATCTCGGTTTCCATGCGCTGCGTCTGCTGGCGCAGGTCCTGAGTGAGCTGGTAAATGCGTAATCCTGCTCGCACCCGCGCGTTCAGCTCATTGATATCGACTGGCTTCGAGAGCAAGTCGTCGGCCCCCATTTCCAGTCCCTTGACCCGGTCGGCGGTGCTGTATCGGGCGGTCAGCAGCAGCAGCGAGGTAATCGAGAGCACGGCATGCTGCTTGAGCGCCTGACAAATGGCCAAACCACCAATATCGCCCGGAATATTCCAGTCGCAGATAATCACCCCCGGCAGCAGCTTTTCGGCCAGGGCTAGACCCTCGGCTCCGCTGCGGGCAGTGGTCACGCTGTAGCCCTGCTGCTTGAGGGCACTGACCAAAAACTGCTCCGTAGCGGCATCGTGCTCAATGATGAGGATATCGATCATGCTGCGCTTTGGATCAAGGGTAAATCGGGGAATAAATCAGGGGTATATGGTCAAACCCGCCGGTAGATGGGCCGATAGTGGGACACTGGGCGCGAGATATATAACTTACTAATTGCTCCGCAGCAGTACACCCAGGTTTAGCCTAACCCTAAACCATGTCGTCAAGGGACTTCATGAAGATCCTATGCAATGGTGCCAGCTGCCGCTGAAAGGCGGAAATGCTGCCTCCAAAGTGCCCAGGGCTAGCCCAAACAGACAACTTTTTATGAAAGGTACAGTGGGCTACTGTGATCGGCGTGGGACTCTGTAAGCATAGTCAAGCCCGAACCGTTAGGTCGACCTGTCATGGACTCTTTGGTTATGGACGCTCCGGTAATGGATACGGTGGCTTGCGCGTTGCCCACTAGCTGCGTGGTGCCTGTTTATAAGTCGCCCAAAGACTATCAGGCCTACCGCATCAGCCCTGGTGACAGCAACCGTTTGGCCCTGGTGTTTGACCCCACCATTGCCCACATGTCACTCACCTACTGCGTCGAAATTTTTGACGTCGGTGGCAAAACGCCCCCCAATCGCCACCAGGTCGCAGTCGAGATGTTCTTCGTGCTCAAGGGCGAGGGCCGCGCCACCTGCGACGGCAAAACGGTGGCCATTCAAGCGGGCGACAGTATTTTGGTTCCCCCCAATGGCGTGCACGTGATCGAAAATACCGGCCCCTCCCGGCTCTATACGCTGTGTATCATGGTGCCCAATGAAGATTTCGCGGAGCTGATTCGCAGCGGCACTCCGGTTGAGCTAGATGACGAAGATCTAGCCGTGCTGGGTCGGCACGACAGATCCCAGCCTATATCCCTAGCCGCGTAGCCCCGTAGGGTGGGCAATGCCCACCATCCCACCCACCCACTAAACAAGTCATTAACCCTTGCCCACGCCCCATGCTTACCGCCCTTACACCGTTGCGCCCAAGCAGGTGCTAAGGCTGGAATTAGCCGCCCCCGCTCCCCAATCTGGGGGAGTAGCTGAGGTGGAAAGCCCGGCCACCGTTCACCTCAACGCCGATGTGTACACCCCAGTAGGGGATGGGCCGTTTCCGGTGTTGCTGATGCGGCAGCCCTACGGTCGTGCGATCGCCTCTACCGTGGTCTATGCCCACCCCACCTGGTACGCCAGCCACGGCTATATCGTGGTGATCCAAGATGTGCGGGGCCGAGGTACCTCCGGCGGCGAGTTTGACCTGTTTCGCCATGAGGCTGCCGATGGCTATGCCACGGTGCAGTGGGCTGCTGCTCTGCCCCAGAGCAGTGGTGCCGTGGGTATGTATGGCTTTTCGTACCAGGGCATGACCCAGCTGTACGCCGCCGCGCAAAACCCCCCTGCGCTGAGGGCGATCGCTCCCGCCATGGTGGGCTATGACCTCTACGCCGACTGGGCCTACGAAAACGGCTCCTTCCCCCTGCAAATTGGGCTGGGCTGGGCTCTCCAGATCGCCGCTGAAACCGCTCGCCTCAGACAGGATGAAGCGGCTTACCAGGCCCTGCGCCAGGCGGCTGTCGCCCTACCGCTAGGGGATGCTAAGCCCGTTCGCCCCGAGGTGCTCAAGACCTACGCTCCTGACTCGTTTTTTCATCAGTGGATCGACCATCCCCAGGCCGATGCCTACTGGCAAGGATTGCAGCCCGATTTAACTGACGTAACCCTGCCCATGCTGCACATCGGTGGCTGGTACGACCCCTACCTGCGCGGCGACTTGCGCCTGTACCAGCAGATGGTGGCCCAGAACAAGGCTCCCCAGACGCTGTGGATTGGTCCCTGGGGACACCTGCCCTGGGGGCGACGGGTGGGGGCTGTCGACTTTGGGCCCGAGGCCGATAGCCCCATTGATCGCTTGCAGATTCGCTGGTTTGACCGATTTCTCAAAGACCAGCCCGCATCGATCGAGCAAGAGCCGCCGATACAGCTGTTTGTGATGGGGCCAAACCGTTGGCAAGGGCGCGATCGCTGGCCCACTAGCCCAGGCCATACCCTCTATCTCACCAGCACGGGGCTGGCGGCCCTGCGCTGGGACGATGGCCGTCTCGTTCCAGCGGTTGCGGGCGGGGCGCGGTCCCAGGGGCCTGCTCGCGACGTGATTGTCCACGACCCCTGGCGACCGGTGCCCTCCCTGGGGGGCCACTGTGGGCTGCCGCCCGGCCCCTTCGACCGAGCGGCCATTGACAGCCGTACCGACGTACTCACCTACACAACCGAGGTGCTACCCAGCGGGCTGACGCTGGTTGGGGTGCCCAGGGTGACGCTGTACGTTCAGGCTGATACCCCCAGCTTTGATCTCAGCGTCGTGCTATCGGAGCTGCACGGCGATGGTCGAGTGGTCAACCTTACCCAAGGGCAGTGCCGAGTCTCTCCCCACGACCCGGCTCAGATTACCCCCCAGGCGATCGCGATGTCGCTCCACCCCACGGCCTGCATTCTGGCCCCCGGTCACCGACTGCGGCTGAGCGTAGCGGCGGCCTGCTTTCCGGCCTACGCGGTCAACAGCGGCACCGGGGCTGGCTACGGCGATCGCCCGCAGATCGACCATCAACTGATCACTCTGACGATCGCCCACGGTGCTCACTATCCCTCTTGTATCCAACTGCCGGAGGATGAAACAGGGTTAGGCGATCGCTACAATCGCGAATGACTCAGGCGATCGGGATCAAGCCCGAGCATCGTTTACCGACCTAAGGGTGCTAACGAACCGACGACCGTCCTGCACCACATCTCAATTATGGGTAGATGACTCTACCGACAGGGTTGCGGCTTTAAACGTAAAGAATAAAAAAAATCGGCCCCCAGGGAGGCCGACTCAGGTGATACTAAATATCTAACGTTGTTCTCTCAATCTGGAAGAACCCACCAGTATTCCCACGCTTTTGGCAGCGTCAGTAAGGCTGAATGGTTTTCCGTGTGGAGGGCTCTCATCTCCTCCGCCTCTCATTGTAACAACAAGTACAGATTTTCATTAACACAATCTCTGCGGCTTGTGTCTTGATTCGATAACTTAAGCTAATGAGCAAATGTACTCAGTGCTTAAAGGCTACAGCTGCGCTACGGTCTCGGCTGGCTGAGATCTTTAGCTCTCCTGCCCTCTTTCGATGGGCGTGGTGCCACACTTAGGTCGCCGTCTGCGAAGTCTGAACCGGCTCTACGAATTAGCGACCTTGACCTGCTGCTCAATTCGTCGAGGCTGACCCCAGATCACCGTTTCCCCTTTGTAAATCACCATGCCGGGCCGCGCGCCTTTAGGCTTGTAGACGTGCTTGGGCTGGGTGTAGATCACCGGAACCTGGTCGGACTGGCGTGCCCGGCTGAAGTAGGCCGTCAGGTCGGCGACGTAGTGCAGATCGCGATCGCTGGCCACCTGCCCCGCCGCCAGCCGCAACAGTACGTGGCTGCCCGGTATTTCTTGAGTGTGAAACCAGAGATCGTAATCGGTGGCTACGGTAGAAATCAGCAGGTCGTTTTGGCGGTTGTTTCGGCCCACTAGCACCGGCAACCCCTCGGGCGTTTGGAACTGGCGAAAGCCTTCATCACTCGTCTTGCGGTCGCTGGGGCGATAGTCGGGGGAGTCCATATAGCCTTGCTGAATCAGCTCGTTGCGAATGTCGATCAGCGCCTCCAAATCGGCTGGTTCATCGTAGGTGGAAATTTGGCTCAGGGCGGCCTCCACCTGCTCCAGGTAGGCTAGCTCTGCCTGCACCTCTCGCAGCAGCGGCATTACCGCATCTTTGGCACGCTTCAGTTTCTGGTGCTGCTTGTAGTGGCGCTGAGCCTGCTGAATGGCGGTTTTATCGGGGTCGATGGCCAGAGTAGTGGGTTCACCTGTCTCAAAATCATCCACCGCCAGCTGAGTGACCCCAGGCTGCCACTGGTAGCTGTAGGCCATCAGCAGGTCGGCCTGCTGGCGATACTGGTCGGCCTGGGCCGACTGGTCGAGGCGCTGCTCAAAGGTACTGGCTTTTTGCCGGAGTTTGTCGAGTCGGCCCCTGAGCTTTTGCTGAATCTGGTTGCGAATGCGATCGAACTGTTGCAGGTTTAGCTCGTGGCTATAGTACTGGTTCAGCAGGGTATGGATGTCAGCGCCGGGGGCTATGCCTTCCCAGTCGAGTACGGTGTAGCCGCCCTCGGCCCAGCCGGGGAAAAACTCCCCCTTGTCTAAACAGGTCAGCCAGCGCTGCCACACCTCAAACAGGCGATCCCAGTCGGTTTGCGTAAGGGTTTCACCCGGCTGATCGGGAGTCAGGCGGGCGGCGGCCAGCAGCGATCGCACCAGCGATGAACTCAGCCCCCCGTAGCTCTGCATCAGCATTTTTTTGAGCGTTGTGGGCACCAGCGTCACCCGCTCCTGCCAGGCTGCCTGAGATTCTCGCAAACTGGGCAGCGTATTCATAATGGCTGGCGGCAGTACGTAGGGGTCGCCAGTTTGAATGGGCCGCACCCGCGACTGCGAATCGCTTACCTGATGGGCGGCGGTGACAATCTGGTTTTGGGCGTTAGCCAAAATCACGTTGCTGTACTTGCCCATAATTTCGACATATAGGTGCCACTGGGG
>JBARVK010000518.1:0-4735 GCA_049646225.1 Nodosilinea sp. | reverse complement strand
GTATTGGGGGACAACGTGACCGAAGCGGCGGTGACCGATATTTTAGCCAGCACCCCGGTAGCGATTGGCGGTGGCCAAAAAACGGTGACCCTGGCCGACCTGATTCCCACCACTAGTAAGACCGATTTGCTAGAGGCGATCGCCGATTACCAGCGTGACCTGTAATTGTATACAGGTTCACTTGTAACAAATCCGGCCTGTATGCCCCCGGTTTGTAGGGACATTGCAGTGCAATGCTCCCTACGAGGTATCGGTTTCGAATCGGGGTTACGTGACTCGGATTTGCCCTGAAAATATTTGTATCGTTGGGGTGCCGCGCCAGCGGCATGGACGATTGGTATTAAACGGTTTCTGCCTGTCATTCCCACGGAAGTGGGAATCCGCATGTTAGCTCTAGCGGCGCGGAGGGCGGTGATCGCCAGGGCGTTCTGAGGGAAAATCGTCTTCGGGCCAGGTTTCCATGGCGTTGACGTCGATGGTGGGCATGTTGTCGTCGCGCAGGTTTGGCCCCGACGGTAGCCCAGCGGTAGCGTCGGTAACGGCCTCGCGTAGTTGGTTACGCAGGTGACGGGTTCGTTTTTTGACGTTACCCAATAGGCCGCCCAGCTTATCTTGGGCCTCGGCCTGGAGCTGTTTGCGGCGATCCTGGGCTTCGGCCCCCAGCTTTTGGCGCTGATCCTGGAAGCGATCGCTGACCTGCTGTTGGGCCTGGCGCGTTGTCTTAACAGCGGCATCCCAACTCTGGCGAGGGTCGGGGACGCGGTCCATAGAGAGGCGATCGAGGGGAATGCGGTCAAAGGGCGATCGCGGCTGGGGCGGCTCTGGCGGCTGGGGCAGGCCAGCTTGAACCAGGGGAGCGTGGCGCAGGGCTGCATCTTCGGCCATCATGCGGCGGCGGCCCGTGCTGATCACGCCGATGGGGTCTAGGGCGTAGTGTCCGGGGGCCAGGCCGCTGGTTTCCTCCGGAATGAACAGGTATTGCAGAATATTGCCCGTAGCCGGGTCGAAGCGATAGTCGGTGAGCTGACCCATGCGATCGCCGTGGTCAGACCATAGTTCAACGGTACCTAGAGGCAGACAGTCTTGCAGCTGCTCGTCGATGGCCTCGATCTGCGCCCCCGCCTTAACCACCACCCCATCGCGCCCGATCGCGCCAATCTGAGACCAGAGAAACCGCTGACTCTGGCGGTGTAGCAGTAGCCCACTAGCACTACAGCCAATGCCCTGTACTTGATGGGTGCGGCTGTTAACCCAAATTTCGGCGATGGGGCCAACCGCTTCGGCGGTGTCTAGGTTAATGGCCAGCTGGTTGAGCAACTCGCTCTTCAGCAGGCCTTGGGGAAATGACCCGTCCATATCAACACTCCTGCGATCGCGAGCCCAAGCCGTCCTTGGCCTGGGGAGGGGCTGTCTTCAATAGTAGTCGATCTACCTTCTGGGGCTGAACCGCTTCCGGCCTCTCAATTACAGGTTAAAGTGAGCATTAATAGGTCATCTGGGACAGTGTTATGTCTGATCAAGGCGGAAATATCTTACTGGTGGACGACGAGCCCGGCCTACGGGAGGCGGTACAGGCCTACCTGGAGGACAGCGGCTTCACGGTGCGGGCTGCCAGCAACGCCAAGGAGGGCTGGGATCTGCTGCAGCAGGAAACCCCCGACGTGCTGATCTCAGATATTATGATGCCCCAGGTCGACGGCTATGCCTTTTTGGCCCAGGTGCGCGACGACGTGCGCTTTAAGGGGCTGCCGGTGCTGTTTCTGACGGCGCGGGGTATGACCACCGATCGCATTCAGGGCTACAACTCGGGCTGCGACGCCTACCTTTCCAAGCCTTTTGACCCCGAAGAATTGGTAGCGGTGGTCAGTAACCTGATCGGTCGCCGCGCCGCCCAAACCCCAGATTCGGGTGATATCCCCGATATCGCCATCATGGCTCGCCAGATCGAAGAAATCAAAGCGATGCTGAGCCAGAAGGGCGGCATTGCAAAGGTGGCCTCCGATATTCGCATCGACCTCACCCCTCGCGAGCAGAGCGTGCTCGACCTGGTGGCCGAGGGGCTCATGAACAAAGAAATCGCCAGTCGCCTCGACACCAGCGTACGCAACGTCGAGAAGTATGTCAGCCGCCTGTTCAGCAAAACCGGCACCAACAGCCGCACCGAGCTGGTGCGGTTTGCCTTGGAACACGGCATGGTGACAACCTAATGGGGCGCTGCTCTATCCTTTGCTGGGGCATCCTGAAACCCGAAAGCGACAAAAGCCAGGCTCAGTACCCTAGGATTGCTATATGTCGCCGTCCGGATAGCGCCCATGAGCAGCACCGTCGAAAACTTTGGAGCCCGGGAGTGGGTTAAGGTTCGCAACTCCACCGTTGGGGAAGAAAGCCTCCTAACCTGGCGAGGGTCGGTCTATGCCCTCATTCCCAATGAGAAAAAGGTGCGGCTGTTTAACCTAGTTGGCATGAGCATCAGCCGCTGCCTCGACAATGGAGAGGGCGGGTGGGATTTCGTGTCGCGGGAGCTAACCTACTACCTCGACCCCGAAACCAGTGAGATTCTGCAGCAGTGGCACAATCCCTGGACTGACAAAACCGTGCCCGTTGTTCATGTGGCCAACAATCCGGTACAGGGCGGCCCCTTTGAAGGGGAATACCCGGCCCGGGTGGAGGGGGAGTTTACCACCTTCGCCTTCGACCTGTTTATGACCTACCCCAACACCCTGGCCAGTGACGATCGCTTTTCGCCCTATAGCCCCAATGCCACCTACCAGGCGGCGGAGCTGTTTAAACTAACGGTGCCCACGGCTGACCTGCGCGATCCAGATAAAACAACGGTTTCGCAGCTGATTTTGGCCTGGGATCGCATTGGTCCCTGGCTGCCCTGGATGGCCATGGGCGATCGCCCCGGTCAGCTGGTCTACAGCGCCAGTGGGCGGAAAGTGTTTGATTTTGAGGACTTGCCAGAGCTTTTACAGCACGAAATCAACACCCGCATGCCCATCTATCGCCATGCGCCCGAGGCCGAACTGGATTGTGATAACGTCACCTCATGGACTTATTTCCGGGATCATTTTGATGACTACCTGGCCGGGGCCCAGTTCCCCATTTCCCAGACGGAAGAACCAGCACCATTTCTATCTCCCGATAAAAATGAGGCAGAGGCGAATGCCTGATTTGACGCTGGCCTTACCCCCGCTACAGGTTTTCTCTTCTATGGAGACAAAAGGCTCAGTTGTGGGTTACGGCCAGCATCTAATTTGTTTAAGTTAAGCCTGGTTTGATTGCGGCCTAACCCACGCTACAGTTTTTCCCCTACCTTCCCCATCTCCCCCACCCATCCACGCCTTGCCAACCAATGCCCTCTAATCCCGAAACCCTAAGCATTGCCCAGGCTGCTTTCCAGGATTTTTCTGCTGGATTGGCGACGGGGGATTGGTCACGTTTTCTAGCCTGGCTAAGCGACGATTTCACCTTCTGGTTTCCGTCGGGGCCTTTCAAAGGAACGAATATAGGCAAAGATCGGGCCGAAGCTTTTTTCGCGATGGTGTCTCAGATTTTTCCTGAAGGGCTTTCTCTCACCGTGGAGAGGGTGTTCTGCCAGGATGCTACCGTGCTCTTCGAAGTGCGATCGCAGGGGGAAATGCTGGGGCATCCCTACGAAAACCAGGCGGCGATTTCCTTTGATGTGGCCGGGGATAAAATCTGCGGCTATCGGGAGTACCTGGGGGTCGTCTTTAAGCTGGGAGACTGACCGATGGGCGCTTCCTCCTATCGCAAACTGGTAGCTCGGCAGCTTAGCCACGATTTTCGGTCGGCGATCGCCCTGGTGGCGTGTGACACCCCGTCGCCAATGGGGCGTCAAATACTGATTCGCAATCGGTTTGCGGGGGTCAACGCTGGCTTTGATACGCTGCTCTGCCGGGGGGAAGTGCCCTACGTCCACCTGTCGCCCCCCTTTGATTTGGGGGTAGAAGCAGTGGGGGAGGTAGCGGCGATGGGTTCTGAGGTCACTGAGTTTGCGGTGGGCGATGCCGTGGCGACCACCGGGCGGGGCGGCGGCTATCGCGAATATCAGTTAGTTGATGCCGATTCGGCGATTAAAATTCCCGAAGCCATTCCCGAGATTTTGACCCTGATGCCGACCGGAATTTCGGCCCTGGTGGGACTGGAGCAGGTGGGTGAGATGACGAGTCAGGAGGTGATTTTGATTACCGCCGCCGCCGGGGGCATTGGCCACATCGCGGTGCAGCTGGCGAAGCTGGCCGGCAACCACGTGATCGGCACCTGTGGATCTGAGGCAAAGGCCCAGCTGCTGGAGTCGCTGGGGTGCGATCGCATCATTAACTACCGCCAGGAGAGCGTCACCGACGTGCTGGCGGCTGAGTATCCGGATGGCGTTAACCTTGTCTTTGACTGCGTCGGCAAGCACATGTTTGATACAGGGGTAGACCATTTGGCGGTTCGGGGTCGGTTTGTGGTTGTGGGCTTTATTTCTGAGTACGGTCAGGGGCTGGAAACTGTGTCTCAACCCCGAATCTACGAAAAGCTGTTTTGGAAGGCGGCATCGGTGCGAGGCTTTTTGCTGCCCCAGTTTCCAGAGGCCATTCCAGCGGCGCGCGATCGCCTGCTGAATCTGTTTACCCAGGGCCAGCTCCAGGTGGTAGTGGATCCAAACTATTTTCAGGGAATTGAGGCCATTCCTGACGCCGTTGATTACCTGCTCAGCGGGCAGAAC
>JBARVK010000517.1:0-2878 GCA_049646225.1 Nodosilinea sp. | reverse complement strand
TCCCCAGGCCGAGCGACAGCGGCTCGCGATCGCCCGTACCGACATTCCCCTCGATCAAAGCCAGATTCCTCTCTCGCTGCTGACCCTGGGAGGTAACTTTATGTTCGACCCTGCCAACCACGGCGATTTCTTGGGGGCGTTATTGGCTACAGGCGTAGACCGAGGCCAGGTTGGCGACATCATCGTGCTCGGTGAGCGCGGGGGCCAGGCAATCGTCGCGCCAGAACAGGCCGATTTTTTGGCTCAGTCGCTGACCCAGGTGCGTTCGGTTCCCATTAAAACTCAGCCTCTAGAGTGGGATCAGCTGCGGGTGCGCCCGCCCCAAAAAAAGAACCTCACCACTGTAGAAGCCTCGCTGCGGCTCGATGCCGTTAGTTCGGCTGGGTTTGGCATGTCGCGCAGCAAAATGACCGACTTGATCACCAGCGGTGATGTGCGGGTCAATTGGCAACCCATTACCCAGGCTAGTCATACCCTCTCCACTGGAGATTTGGTGGTCATTCGAGGCAAAGGCAGGCTTGAAATTGGTGACATCGCCGTCACTAAAAAAGAACGGTACCGAATCAACCTGACCCGGTACCAATAGCCCTGGAGAGGGCGTTGTAAATAGGCATTTAGGCCGACTTGTGCGTCGGCCTAAACCCTACAGGCCAATCCCCTCGTAGCGGGCAAAGGCTGTCTTATCGAGCATGCGGCGGCCGTCGATGACCAGCGGTGGGTTCGCCGATCCTTCTAGCAGCTCGGGCAGGGCTTTGAAATCATTCCAGCGGGTGAGCAGCAGCACCACGTCCACATCCTGAACCGTTTCGGCCAGGGTCTCGCAGTACTGAATCGGCTGGTTTTCAAAGATCTTCTGAGCTTCGTGGGTGGCTACGGGGTCAAAGGCTTTCACCTTAGCCGACCCCGCCAGCAGCTCCTGCACGATAGGGATGGCAGGCGACTCGCGCATGTCGTCGGTACCGGGCTTAAAGGCCAGGCCCAAAACCGCTACCCGCACCGCATCTAGGTTGGGGAAGTGCTTGGCGAGGCGGGTCATGACTTGCTTGTACTGCACGGCGTTGACGTCAATGACGGCATTCAGCAGCTGCATCGGCATGCCCTTCTTCGCCCCATAGGCGTTGAGCGCCTTCACGTCTTTGGGGAAGCAACTGCCGCCAAAGCCGCAGCCCGCCTCAATATAGGTTGTGAAGGTGGGCACGATGCGCTCGCCGCTAGGCAGAATGGGGCTCAGGCGCTTGTCGAGGTGGACTCCCTTAGTGACTTCCATCACGTCTACTCCGCCGACGGCGGCACAGAGGTTGCCGATCTCGTTGGCGAAGGAGATCATGGTAGCCAGCAGAGAGTTGGCCGTGTACTTGATCATCTCGGCGGTTTTACAGTTGGTTTCGAGCTGGTCGACCCCCTCGAACACGCTGTACATTTCCCGCATAACGGCCAGGGTGCGATCGTCAATGCCGCCCAACACGATGCGATCGGGGTACATGAAGTCGGGAATTGCCTCGCCTTCTTTGAGGAACTCGGGGTTCATGCCGACGCCAAAGTCAGCTCCAGCCTTTTTGCCGGAGGCCTCTTCCAGAATGGAGAGCACAACCTCATCGGTGGTACCGGGCACAACAGTGCTCTTGACCACCACGACGTGGTAATCGGCCTTATCTTTCAGCACTTCGCCAATCTGACGGGCTACCGTCTCAATGAATCTCAGGTCGATCTCATCGCCCCGAAACGGAGTGCCCACGGCAATCAGCGAGATTTGAGATTCCATCACCGCCTTACGCAGGTCGGTGGTAGCCCGCAGCCGGGTACCCACATTGGCCTTGAGCATATCCTCCAGACCGGCCTCGTAGATGGGCGGAATGCCCTGGTTGATCTGGTCAACCTTCGCCTGGTCAATGTCTACGCAAACTACATCGTGCCCTTTCTCAGCCAGGCAGGTACCCGATACCAGGCCCACGTAGCCCGTTCCAACCACAGATACTTTCATTTATGCGTCCTCCGCTTCGCGATTGCCGGAATACCAAACCATGGTGCGCTTGAGGCCCTCATCAATGGTGATGCTGGGGTCGTAGCCCAGGTGCTCACGGGCCTTGTCGATGATGGGGCAGCGACGGTTGGGGTTATCCACCAGGTAGTCTTGGTCAGAGCTGGTTTGGCGCACCACTTTACCGCTATAACCAAACAGGTCTCGGCTTAGGTCTACGACTCGCTCAGCCAGATTGGCCATGGAGATTTCGGGGGTTTCAACGCCGATGTTGTAGGCTTCGCCGGGGTGCCCTTTGACCAGAATTTTGTAGTAGCCAACGATCGAATCGGCGATGTAGCAGAAGGTGCGGGTGGGGGCACCGTCGGAGAGCATGACAATGTCGCGGTCGTTAAAGATATCGCGGGCAAAGTCAGGCAGTACGCGGCGATCGGTAATTTTTAAACCGGGCCCGTAGTTGTTGAAGGGGCGTGCGGTCTTAATCGGTAGATCGTGCTGCATAGCAAAGTTGACGCACAGGGTTTCGCCATAGCGCTTCGACTCGTCGTAGCAGGCCCGTGGTCCGGTGCAGGACACGTTGCCGCGATAGGTCTCTGGGGTGGGGATGTTCTCAGGGCTAGGATCGCCGTAGATTTCGCTGGTGGAATAGAACAGAAACCCTTCTACGGGGTTGCCTTTAGCTTTTTGTTTCAGACAGTATTCCAGCAGGTAGCGCAGCCCGTTGACGTTCGCATCCATGGTCTCAATCGGTTACTTGCGGTAAAAGATCGGCGATGCGATCGAGGCGGCGTGAATGATGAACTGAAAATCGCCGATGTTGTCGGGCAGCGGGTTGGTGATATCGTGCTTGACCAACTCCAGATTAGGATCACCCGAAATGTTGGTCAGCCATTCGGGTAC
>JBARVK010000516.1:0-2534 GCA_049646225.1 Nodosilinea sp. | reverse complement strand
GATTCTCACCGTGCGCGACTGGTGGGAAGAGCAGCCTGGTCAGCCTGCGATCGAGAAAGTTCATCTGACGGTGGGAAAGTTCACCTGCGTGGAGCCGGTAGGCTTGCAGTTTGCCTTTGAGGTGCAGACTAGAGGCACGTTTCTCGATAGGGCCGAGCTGGTGATTCGCGAAACGCCCCTGATCGCCTTTTGCCATCGCTGCCAGCACGAGTACGAGCCGGAAATTGGGATCCAGTACGCCTGCCCAGACTGCCGATCGCCCATGGATGACATCCGCTCAGGGCGAGAGCTGAAGATTGAGCGGGTAGAGTACGCGGAGGCCGCTAGCCCAACGACTCTCTGATCGGCCTGGGATAAACTGAGACTTAGAGCAAAGCAACAGGCCGTCAGCCATGACCACCCAAAGCCACTTCTTAGAGCAGTTACAGGTGCTCAACACTCTCTATCAAAGGGGCTACCACAGCGACCTGATGGAGCGCTCCCTCACCAAAATCATTGAGTTAGAGCGTAGCAACGCCCTCCAACAAGCCTCGAACCTCCAGGCTAAGCTGCAAGCCTATGAAACCCAGTATCAAATGCCTTCAGACACCTTCTACCAACAGTTCACCGCCGGAGAGCTAGGCGACAGCATGGATTTCTTTGAGTGGGGCAGCTTTTACGACATGTGGCAAGCCGTCCAAACGCGACTCGGCGTTTTACAGTCCATTGGTTAACGAATGGATGCCCAGCAGTATCTCACCGACATCAAATCCAGACTAATTGCCAGTCCCATAGTTCAGACCTTCTCAATCGTTGAAGAAAGAGATTTAGATGACAGAGGTTATTTTCGGACTCGGGTGACGCTGACAAACACTGATTTTTTGGAAATCGCAGAATATTTCGTCATTGTCGACGACCAACCCAGGCCAGAGCGCTACCGCTACCAATGGATGGACAGTACTCAGAAAACACTCCGTAAGCGTTGGGACAACGTTCCTCACTTTCCAGATCTGCCCAACTTCCCTCACCATGTCCACACTAATGCCGAAGACAACGTGCAAACCGCCATACCGAGAGGCATTACAGAGTTTCTGCCTTTCTTAGAGGCAGAGATCTTGCCAGAGCCCTAGCCTAGTGATTACTGATCACTCCTCCAAAATCTAAAATCCTCAATCCAAAATCCCACTCATGCACCAAACCTTCGACGCCGCTCTAGGAATCGACCTGCTCCACGTCAACCAGTCGGGGGCCGACCATAACCGTGCCCACTTTGATCGGTGGGGCATCACCTGCATGAACCTGATGAGCAGCCCGGGGGCGGGGAAGACGGCGCTGCTGGAGCGAACGCTGGAGGGGCTGCATGGGGAGCTGGCGATCGCCATCATTGAAGGCGACATGACCACCGAACTCGACGCCGATCGCCTGCGCCAGTACGGCGTGCCGGTAGTCGCCATCAACACGGGGCGATCGTGCCACCTCGACGCCAAGATGGTGGCCGGGGGAATCCATACCCTAGAACACAGCTACGACCCCAATTCCCTGGATCTGGTGCTGGTTGAGAACGTGGGCAACCTGGTGTGCCCTGCCGAGTTTGAAGTGGGTGAACATGCCAAGGTCGCCCTGCTCAGCATCACCGAAGGCGAAGACAAACCCCTCAAGTACCCGATCATGTTTCAGGAGGCCGACTGCCTGCTGATCACCAAGGTGGATTTGGCCCCCTATCTAGACGTGAGCATCGAGCAAATTGCCGCCAACGTGCGGCAGATGAACCCCCACTGCGCCATCATTCCGGTGTCGGCTAAGACCGGGGAAGGGCTGGAGGAGTGGTTTAACTGGGTGAAACTAAAGGTCGTTACCGCTGGTGAATCGTGCGTTCAACCCACTGCAGCACAGACAACTCACGTCCATGCGTAGGGTGCATCGCTACGCGGATGCACCGCCTCACTGGGAAGCCAAACCTAGGACGGCCCCAGTAGCCGCCGCACAGCCCCACCCACGGCCCGTTTGACCTGCTGCTTGCGTCGCCAGCTCTCAAACTCCTTGCGATAGCCATACTCGTTGGGGCGGTAGATGCGCCAGGCATCCCAGCTGAGCTTTAGACCCCAGGGTGCCGCTATCAGGTAAAGCAAAGCCTTCACTAGCCCGCCCCAAAACCCAACGCCTCCCGTTAACACCAAAAACAGCAGCAAGAAGCCACCATAGATGGCAAATTGAGACAGCCCATGGCGAAACCGCTGCTGACGCTGGCTGTCGAACAGCTTTTGATCGGCGAGTTCGTATTTTTTAACATCCCACTCGCGCTCGGCGGCGGCAATGGTGTCGGCGGAGATGCCCAGTTCGTCGGCAATTTCTAGCAGCTGGGCACGGGAGAGTTCACCTGACTCGGTTTGGCGGGCGATCGCCAGGCTGAGAATTTGCTGGGCGTCTTCTGCTGGGTCCAAAAACTCGCCGCTGGTATTGTATGGATCCGTCATAAGCTCAGCCATTGTTGTCCCCGCCAATACTCCCTTTTCCCTTATAGACAAAATCTCGACGATTGCGGGGTGCGGTTGGGG